>JBMCMJ010000011.1:0-19795 GCA_048615135.1 Pseudomonadota bacterium | reverse complement strand
GGGTCGAGACGATCTCGCCGCGGTCGAGGAACAGGTCGGTGACGCTGATCGCCTGGTCGAGCAACCCGCCCGGATTGTTGCGCAGGTCGAGCACCAGCCCGCGCATCGTCTCGCCGAGTTCGCCCTGCAGTTCGACGATCGCGTCGCGCACCGCCTGCTCGGTCTGCTCGTTGAAGGTGGTCACGCGAACATAGCCGACCTCGCGCTCGACGCGGGCACGCACCGGCGAAATCTTGATCACGGCGCGTGTGAGCGTGACGTCGAACGGTTCGGCCGCTGGCTCGCGCACGATGGTGAGGTCGATGGTCGAGTTGACCGGGCCGCGCATGCGTTCGACCGCCTCGCCCAGGGTCAGCCCCAGCACGGCCTCGCCGTCGATGTGACTGATGAAGTCGCCGGCCTCCAGGCCCGCCCGCGCGGCCGGCGTTTCGTCGATCGGCGAGACCACCTTGACGAGGCCGTTCTCCATGGTGACCTCGATGCCGAGCCCGCCGAACTCGCCGCGGGTCTGGACCTGCATGTCGCGGTAGCGCTCGATGTCCAGATAACTCGAATGCGGGTCGAGCGAACTGAGCATGCCGGTGATGGCGGCCGAGACGAGCTCCTCGTCGCTGACCTCCTCGACGTAGTCCGCGCGGACCCGTTCGAACACGTCGCCGAACAGCTTGAGTGACCGGAAGGTGCTCGGGTCGCTCTGCGCGAGCAGGGGGCCGGCGCCGTAGCCCAAAAGGAAGGCCACCCCGGCCACGGCGGCCGTGTAGCCGATCCTCGCCTTCAGGCCACCGGTGCGATCGTTCATGGTCATCCGTCCCCTCGTTCGTCGACCCCGAGCCAAGACAGGGGATCGACCGGCCGCCCGCGGCGGCGCACCTCGACATGCAGATCGGCGGAATAGGTGCCCGGCAGCATCCGTCCCACTGGCTGCCCCACTTCGACGTCGGCGCCGAGCCGTACGACGATCGCACCCAGCCCGGCCAATACGGAATGATATTCGTCGCCGTGGTCGATGATCAAGACGAGGCCGACACCCGAGAGGTGATCGGCGAACACGACGCGGCCGGCGGCCGGCGCCCGCACGTCGGCGAAGCCCGAGGCCGCGATCCGCACGGCCTCGCTGGCGCTCGGCCCATCGGGCTCGCCGAAGCGCGCCACGATCGGCCCGGCGACGGGCCAAGCCCGACCGGCTGCCACCGCGGGCACCATGCCCTCGCCATGCCCCGCGGTGCGGGCGGCGAGCGCCCGCAGTGCCCGCAGATGATGCAAATCCGGCCGCGGCGTCGCCTGCCAGTTGCGGACGATGCCGGCGAGCCACGCCAACTCCTCGCGCGTGGGCTCGTCCGGCGCCCCTGTCGCGAGGCCCGGCACGAGCAGGACCGTGGCGAGAACCACGCCGCGCAGTGACCGATCAGCGCTCGTTTCGGCCTCCTTTCGGGTCGCCGAGCAGCGAGCGGCCGGTCATCGCCGCGGGTTGCTCCAGGGCCATGAGTTCGAGGATCGTCGGCGCGATGTCGGCGAGGCGCCCCGGATGCAGGCCGGTGCCGGCGGGGCCGCCCACCAGGACGCACGGCACCGGGTTGAGCGTGTGCGCGGTGTGCGGTTCGCCCGTTTCCGGGTCGCGCATCACGTCGCAATTGCCGTGGTCGGCAGTGACGAGGACCGTGGCCCCCACGGCCTCGGCCGCCTCCAGCGCGCGGCCCAGTTGCGCGTCGACCGTCTCGACGGCACGGATCGCGGCCGGCAGCGAGCCCGTATGCCCGACCATGTCGGGATTGGCGAAGTTGCAGAGGATGAAGTCGAACTCGCCACTGCGGATCGCCTCGACCAGATGTTGCCCCACTTCGGGTGCCGACATTTCCGGCTGCAGATCGTAGGTGGCGACCTTGGGTGACGGCACCAGAATTCGCTCCTCTCCCGGCCTCGGCGTCTCCTCGCCGCCATTGAAGAAGAACGTAACATGCGGATATTTTTCGGTTTCCGCGAGCCGCAGTTGGCGCTTGCCGTGCGCTGCGAGCACGTCGCCCAGGATGTCGGTCAGTTCCTCCGCGGCGAACAGCACCTCCCCGAAGCGGTCGAGCCCGCCCCCGTATTCCACCAGCGCCAGGGCCGGACGGGCGACGTCGTGGTCGCCGCGGTCGAAGCCGTCGAAGTCCGGATCGAGCAGTGCTTGGAGGATCTCGCGAATGCGGTCGGCGCGGAAATTGGCGGCGAGAATGCCGTCACCGGCTTCGAGACCGGCATAGTCACCGATCACGGTCGGCTGGACGAACTCGTCGCCCTCGTCACGCTCGTAGGCGGCCTCGATCGCCGCGACGGGGTCGTCTGCCTTCGGACCCTCGCCCCGCACCATCGCCGCGAAGGCGCGGCCGACCCGATCCCAGCGCTTGTCGCGGTCCATCGCGTAGTAGCGGCCGATCACCGTGCCGGCCTGGATGTCGGGGGCCTCCTCGAGGTCGTCGAGGAAGCGGCGGACGAACGCCGCTCCGCCACGGGGTGCGGTGTCGCGACCGTCGGTGAAGATATGCAGGACGACCGGGACGGCCTCCGCCGCCAACGCCTTGGCGAGAGCCACGATCTGATCCTGGTGCGCGTGCACGCCGCCGGGCGAGACGAGCCCCATGAGATGGCAGCGGCCGCCCGTTTCGTGCATGCGGGCGACGAACCGCTGGAAGGCGTCGTTGCGCCGGATCTTGCCGTCGGCCAACCCGGCGTCGATCCGCGGCAGATCCTGCAGCACCACCCGCCCGGCACCGAGGTTCATGTGGCCGACCTCGGAGTTGCCGAACTGCCCCTCCGGCAGGCCGACATGGGGTCCGTCGGTCCGCAGGAGGGTATGCGGGCACCTTTGCCAGATGCGGTCGAAATGGGGCGTCGCCGCCTGGGCGACGGCGTTGTCGGCGGTCTCTTCGCGATAGCCCCAGCCATCGAGGATCACGAGGACGGTGGGCGCCTGTGCCATACGTTCCCCTTCCGCGTCGCTGCTCTGCCGATGTACCCTTTGATCGCCGTGCCGGCTACCCGCTCTTCGCGGCCGCGGCGACGCCCCGTCGACGAGCGGGTAGCGGGCCGACCTTGACCCCGGCGCGGCGAAACGATAAACTACATTTCAAATCCAGAAATAAGACGTATCGAGTTCGTTGTACTCACCCACTCGCGGGCTTGGGGATCGACCATGCCGCGCCCACCTTCCGATCGAACCACCCTGCTTCGCGACGCGGTCGCGGACGCCTGGGCCCTGTCCCGCGACTATCGCGACGCGGCCCTGTCGCTGCGGGAGCGTGCCTGCAGCAATCTGTTGACACAACTCGGCGAGCGTTACGGACGCTTGGCGGAGGATCTGCACGTGGCGTTCGCCCACATGGGCGGCGAGACGCCCGGGATGGCGCCCTCGCCCGCGTGCCAACACCTCTTCGCGTGGCACCTCGCCGAGGACGACGGCGATCCGATCGCCGCCTTGTGCCAACAGATCCGGGCCACGGAGAACCACCTCCACGGCATTCTCGGGGCCCTGCTCGCGCACGAACCGTTGCCACCGGTCCTGCGCGACCTCGTCGAGCACGGCCACAACGCCACGGGCGATGCCAATCTGCGGCAGCGGGTCGCCCGTTGCTTGGCGCCGCCCACCCACTGGTCCGGCGAGGACGTTGCCTCGCGCAGCAACAGCAGCACGACCACAACCGCCGTCCCGCGGCCCATCGCCGGCCAGCCGACCATCGGCTTCACCACGGTCGATATGGACGACACCATCACCCTCGCCGGCCTCGCCGAAGAGGGGAGCCCGTGCGATGCGGCTCCGCCGCTCGACCTCGATTTGGAGCGTCCGGTCCGGGCCGAGCGCGACACCGCGGGCCGGACCTGCAGCGTCGGCCTGCGTCACCGGGTCAGCCCCGGCTGACGCTCAACACCACCTTGCCGGTGCTGCGGCGCGCCTCCAGTTCGCGGAGCGCCGCGACGGCCTTGTCGAGCGGGAACGCCGCGCCGACGTGCGGGCGCAGCCGCCCTTTCGCCCACCAGTCGAGCAGCGTGGCGAAGCTCGCCCGCACGCGCTCCGGCGCGTAGCGGCGATAGCTCCCCCAATAAAAGCCGACGGCGGCGATGTTCTTGACCAGCAGGCGGTTGGCCTGGATCGCGGGCACCCCACCGGCAAAGCCGATCACCAGATAGCGGCCTTCCCAGGCGAGGCAGCGCAGCGACGCCTCGCCGAGCGCGCCCCCTACCGGATCGAACACCACGTCGACCCCGCGGCCCTCGGTGGCGGCCATGACCGCTTCGCGCGGATCCTCACCGGCCGTGTCGACGACGACCTCCGCGCCGTGCTGGCGAGCGAGGCCGAGCCGGTCCGCGCCGCGGGCCGTGGCGATCACCCTGGCCCCCATCGCCCGGCCGACCTCGACGGCCGTCAGCCCGACGCCGCCGGCGGCCCCGTTGACGAGCAAGGTCTCGCCCGGCTGCAGGTCGGCGCGCCAGTCGAGACCGCCATGGGCCGTGCCGTAGGCGATCGGGAAGGCGGCGGCGATCTCGGCCGGCATCGCCTCGGGCACGACGATCGCGTCCTGCGCTTGGACCCGCGCCACTTCGGCGAAGGCCCCGTGATCGATCACCGCCATGATCCGCTGGCCCGCCGCCAACCCGGTGACGCCCTCACCCACCGCCCGGACGCGGCCCGCCAGTTCCATGCCCGGGGTGAAGGGCAGGGCGGGCTTTTCCTGATAGGTGCCGCGGATCATCAGCGTGTCGGCGAAGTTCAGGGCGGCGGCCTCGACGTCGACCGTAACCTCGCCCGGTGCGGGCTCGGGGGCGGCCACCTCCTCCAGGACGAGGGCTTCGGGGCCGTCGAGGGCGTGGCAGCGAATGGCGCGCATGGGAATGCTCCGGTTGGCCTCGTCGGAGGCTTGGCCGAGGCGGCGTGCGGTGGCAAGACCGCGGCCATGCAGAGCATCACCCCACCGGACCGCGCACGCGGCTATTTCGCCATCGGCGCCGAGGGCATCAGCAAGGCGATGAACGTCGGCACGCTGGTGCGCACCGCCCATGCGTTCGGTGCCAGCTTCGTCTTCCTGGTCGACGCCGCTTATTCGACGACCACGGCCAAGTCGGACACCTCGCGCGCCGAGGCGCAACTGCCGATCTTTTCCTACCCCAATGCCGCAGCGCTCGAACTGCCGCGCACGTGCCGGCTGATCGGCGTCGAGCTGGTCGAGGACGCCATCGCCCTGCCGAGTTTTCGCCACCCCAGCGCGGCGGCCTACGTGCTGGGCCCGGAGCGCGGCGTCCTCAGCCCGGCCATGCAGGCGCGCTGCGACCACATCGTGCGCATTCCGACGCATTTCTGCGTCAATCTCGGTGTCGCGGCGGCGATCGTCATGTACGATCGGATGCTGTCGATGGGCCGGTTCGCCGAACGGCCCGTCGCCGCCGGTGGCCCGACGGCTCCGCCCCCGGCCCACGTCCACGGCGCGCCCAAGCGGCGCAGGAAGAGCGAAGCCGCGGGCTGAGCCCGAGCTTTTCGTCGCCGGTCCCGATCTCTATATGACGGACAGCCGCGGCCTCCCGACAACGACCGAGATACCCGATCATGAAGTATCGCCCCCTCGTCGCCGCCGTGCTGCTCCTCGGCCTCGCCCTGCCGGCGAGCGCCACCGCCGCCGAGCAGACCTTCGTTGCGACCTACCGCGACTGGAGCCTCTTCACCTACGAGGACGGCGACTCGCGGCTGTGCTTCATCGCCAGCGAGCCCAAGGCGCGCGACGGCAACTACACCCGCCGTGGCGACCCGGCGCTCCTGGTCACGCGCCTGCCGGGTGAGGCCGATAGCGCCGAAGTCAGCATGCAGCCGGGCTACACCTTCCTGGACGAAAGCGTGGTCAGGATCGTCGTCGACGGCAACCGCAGCTTCGAGATGTTCACCCAGGGCGAATACGCCTGGACGCGCAGCCCGGCGGACGACCGGGCGCTGATCGCGGCGATGCGCGCCGGCATCGAACTCACGGCCCGGGGCACCTCCTCGCGCGACACCTGGTCGGAGGACACCTACTCCCTGTTGGGCTTCACCGCGGCCTTCAACGCCCTCGAGCAGGCGTGCCGGCAGTGAGCGCCACCGCCCCCGCCGCCACGCTCGCCACCGGCCCGGTCGGGCTCGATCGTTCGGCACTGGGCGAGCATCTGCACGCCCTGGGCGTGCCGGAGCGGCAGCTGCGCATGCGCACCAACCAGATCTGGGGCGGGCTCTACCGGCGGGGTGCGGCGGACTACGACGCCATGACCGACCTGCCGGCGAGCCTGCGGGCGGGGCTCGCCGAGCGCCTGCCCTGGCAGCGGCCGAGCGTGTCCGAGCAGCAGACCTCGAGCGACGGTACCATCAAGTGGCTGATCCGGATGAACGACGGCCGCGAGGTGGAAGCGGTCTACATCCCGGAACCGGACCGCGGTGCGCTCTGCATCTCCACCCAGGTCGGCTGCACCCTCGCCTGCACGTTCTGCCATACCGGCACGATGAAGCTCGTGCGCAACCTGACGGTCGCCGAGATCGTCGAGCAGCTCCGGATCGCCCGCGACACGCTCGGCGACTGGGACGACACCCGGCCGCGCCGGCTCACCAACATCGTCGTGATGGGCATGGGAGAGCCGCTGTTCAACTATGACAACGTGCGCGACGCGCTGCGCGTCGCGATGGACGGCGAGGGGATCGGCATCTCCAGGCGGCGCATCACGCTCTCCACCTCCGGGGTCGTGCCGCGGATCGGCGATGTGGGCCACGACCTGCGCACCAAGCTCGCGATTTCGCTGCACGCCGTGCGCGACGATCTCCGCGACGTGCTCGTGCCGATCAACAGAAAGTGGAACCTCGCGGAACTGCTCGACGCCTGCCGCCGTTATCCACATGACGGCCGACCGATCACCTTCGAGTACGTCATGCTCGACCAGATCAACGACAGCGACGCCGAGGCGCGCGAACTGATCCGCCTGCTGCAGGGCTTTCCGGCGAAGGTGAACCTCATTCCCTTCAACCCCTGGCCCGGCACCAACTACGGCTGCTCGCCGTGGAAGCGGATCGACGCCTTCGCCCGCATCCTGGAGGAGGCGGGCTTCGCCTCGCCGGTTCGCCGGCCGCGCGGTCGCGACATCCTCGCCGCCTGCGGCCAGCTCAAGACGGCGAGCGAACGGGCCCGGCGCGAACGCGTGGCGAGTGCCGCATGATCCGGCGCTGGCTCGGCCGCTTCCTCGCCGTCATCGGCTTTTTCAGCCTGCTGCTGTTCGCCGGTCTGTTCGGGCTCGGCTGGTGGGCCATGGGCAAATTCGAGCAACGGACCACCGTCGAGGTTCCCGGCGAGGTCGTCCTCGTCGCCGACTGGCGGGGCGGCGTGCCCGAGAAGACGCTCGGCTTTCGCGGCTTCGCCCCATTGCCGTTCGACACGCAGCTCGCGCTGCCGGAGACCCTGTTCGCCCTGGAGCAGGCGGCCCGCGACCCGCGCGTGAAGGGCCTCGTCGTCCTGACCGACGGGCAGGGCTTCGGGCTCGGTCAGGCGCAGGAATTGCGGATCGCGGTGGAGCGGCTGGAAGCGGCCGGCAAGTTCACCGCCGTGTACGCCGACAGCCTCGGCGAGTTCGAGGGCGGCATGATCGGCACCTTCCTGGTCAGCGCCTTCGAGCATGTGCAGGTGCAGCCGCTCGGCATGCTCGGTCTCACCGGTCTGAACGCCGAGCAGCCCTATTTCGGCCGCCTGCTGGACGACCTCGACGTCGAGTTGCAGGTCGAACAACGAGAAGCGTTCAAGACGGCGCTCGAGAGCTTCGTGCGCAGCGAACCATCGCCCGAGCAGACGGTCATGCTCGATCGGCTCCTGGATCGACTGTTCGGCGAACTCGTGGGCGGCATCGCCCGTAGCCGGGAGCTGGCGGAGGAGGACGTCCGCCGGGCCGTCGACCAGGGCCCGCTGCTCGGCGAGGAGGCGCGCGAGTTCGGCCTGATCGACGCCGTCGCTCACCAGAGTGCGCTTTGGCAGACGGTCGAGGACCGAACCGGCACGACCACGCAGCTCCCGCTCGCCCGCTATCTTCGCGCCGGACCGGCCGAGGAGATCCTGCCCGAGGCCACCTTCGGCTTCGTCCACGCCGTGGGGCCGATCCGCCGCGGCAGCGACGAGACGCTCGGCGGACGGCTGGAGATCGCGGGGGACAGCCTCGCCGCAGCGATCGACGCCGCACGGGAGGCGCAGGTCGACGCCCTGGTCCTGCGGATCAACTCGCCCGGCGGCTCGGCGGTCGCGTCCGAGACGGCGGCGGAAGCCGTCCGACGGGTGAAGGCAGCCGGCATCCCGGTGGTCGTTTCGATGGGCGACGTCGCGGCGTCGGGAGGCTATTGGCTGTCGATGGATGCCGACCGCATCGTCGCCGCACCCGTGACCCTCACCGGCTCGATCGGCGTGGTCGCGGGCAAGCCCGCTCTCGACGGGCTGCTCACCCGCCTCGGCATCGACGTGGCGGTCGAGCGCAGGGGCGCCAATGCGGGTTTCGGCTCGCTCATCGAGCCCTGGGACGACCGGGCGCTGGCACGTGTCGACGTGCTCCTGGACGACATCTACCAGAGCTTCGTCGACGGGGTTGCGGCGGGCCGCGATCTGTCCCCGGAACGCGTGCGTGCGCTCGCCGGCGGGCAGGTCTGGACCGGGCGAGAAGCGCTCGACCTCGGTCTGGTCGACGAACTCGGCGGCCTGCTCGACGCGATCACCCTCGCCAAGGCTTCAGCCGGACTGGAGGCCGATGCTCCGGTCAGCCTGGAACGGTTCCCTGGACCGCGGCCGCCACTCCTGGAGGCCTTGCGCAGTCTCGATCTCGTCCATGTCGGGCTGGAGCGAGCGGCACTTTGGCTGCGCCACAATTCACCCGCTGCGGATCTCCGCTTCGAGGCCGCGCCGCCGGTACTTCGCTGAGCCGGGTCAGGCCGGCTCGGTCGACGAGGTGTGCGCTTGGTCGGCGCCGAGCGGCTCGAGCGCGTAGCCCTCGGCACGCACCGTGCGGAGCAGATCGGCCTCGCCGGGCGCGTTGAGCGCCTTGCGCAGCCGGCGGACGGTGGCATCGACCGTGCGCAGCTCGACCTCCTGATTGATCCCCCAGACCGCATCGAGCAGTTGCGCGCGGCTGAAGACGCGCCCCGGATTTTCCATCAGGTGCCGCAGGAGCCGGAACTCGGTCGGGCTGAGCGACAGCAACCGGCTGCCGCGCAAAACCCGATGGGCGTTGAGGTCCATGAGCAGTTGGCCGACGCGCAGTTCCGGCTCGTCGAACGCGGGACGGGCGCGGCGCAGCACGGCGCGGGCGCGGGCGATGACCTCGGCCATCGAGAACGGCTTGACGATGAAGTCGTCCGCACCCGTCTCCAGGCCACGCAGCCGGTCCGGCTCCTCCGCCCGTGCCGTCAGCATGATGATCGGCAGCCGTTGGGTGGCGGGCTTGCGGCGCAGCCGCCGGCAGACCTCGATGCCCGAGAGATGCGGCAGCATCCAGTCGAGGATGACGAGGTCGGGGACCCGCTCGCTGATCGAGAGCAGCGCATCTTCGCCGTCGAAGGCCTGGCCGACCTCGAAGCCGTGGCTTTCCAGGTTGTAGGCCAGGAGGTCCTGGATCGGCGCTTCGTCCTCGACGACCAGAACGTAGGGTTTCACGTCGTCTCGCTCCGTAGCCGGTTGATGCGGTCGCCGTGGATCACGTAGTGCAGCCGCTCGGCGATGTTCGTCGCGTGATCCCCGATCCGCTCCAGATGCTTGGCGATGAACAACAGATCGATGCTGGCCGAGGTCGTCCGCGGGTCCTCCAGCACGTAGGTCAGCACTTCGCGAAAAATGCTGTCGTAGAATTCGTCGACCTCGCTGTCCCGGTGCCAAACGGTCATCGCCTTCTTGTCGTCCTGTTGGATGTAGGCATCGATGACGTCGCTCAGCATCTCCTGGCAGAGCTGGCCGAGCCGGCCGAGCGACTTGATGGCCGGCAGGTTGGACTCTTTCGCGAGACGGCGCGAGCGCTTGGCGACGTTGACCGCGTAGTCGCCGATGCGCTCGAGATCGTTGGAGATCTTGAGGGACATGGCGATCAGCCGCAGATCGATCGCCATCGGCTGGCGCAGCGCGAACAGGCGCACGGCCATCTGGTCGACGGTCTCCTCCAGCGCGTCCAGCCGCGCGTCGCTGGCGATCACCCGGTCGGCTGCGGCGAGGTCGCGCTGCGTCAGGGCGACCAGGGCGCCGGCGACCTGGGTCTCGGCGACACCGCCCATCTCGACGATGGTGTTGACCAGGGTCTCGAGATCGGTGTCGTAGGCCTTGACGATATGTTCGCTCGGCATCGATGCGGCTCACCTTCGGCTGACGTCGGGACGCCTCCCCGTGCCGGCCGCGACACGAACTGCCAGCCCCCTTGGAGGCTCTCCTCTAGAGGTGGATTGTGACAACCGTGTGGCAAGCTGTGCGGCGCGCGACCGCGCGGATCACGCGAAGTGCTTGGACAGCGTCAGGTCCTGGCGGGCGTAGTGGGAGCCCAAGCCTTCGCCGTAGAGTTGGCTCGGGATCGCGGCCATCCGCTCGTAGTTGAGATGACCGACCAGTTGCCCGTCGTCGAGCAGGAAGGGCACCTCGTGCGAGCGGACCTCGAGCACCGCCCGCGTGCCGTCCGGAAAGCCGAAACCAGGGTCGAAGAAGCCCGCATAATGGACCCGGAACTCGCCGACCAGGGTGTCGTAGGCGACCATCTCGGCCGCAGCACCGGGCGGCACGACCACCCGCTCCTTCGAGGCGAGGATGTAGAAGTCGTCCGGGTCGAGCACGAGACCGCCGCCGGGCCGCGGATGGATCTCCTCCCAGAAGGCCGCAGCCGGATGCGCCCTCGGGGCGTCGACGTCGATCAGGCCCGCATGTTTGCGCGCGCGATAGGCGATCGGCCCGGTACCGTCGCCGAGCGTGTCGACGTGGAAGGCAACGAGGCCCTGGCGCAGGGCCACCGCCGGCCGGGCGAGCGGTGTCTCCTGGTTGAGCTGGTCGAGTTCGTCCGCGGCGAAGGTGGCGTCGCCCGCCCGCAGGCGCAGCTGCACCAGCCTGGAGCCGGGCCGCACCTTGATGGAGAACGTGCGCGGCGCCAGTTCCACCCAGAGCGGGCCGGCATAGCCCGCCGGGATCCGATCGAACTCGGTCGCCCGGTCGGCGATCACCCGCGCGAACACGTCCAGCCGACCGGTCGAGCTCTTGGGGTTGGCACTCGCGGTGACATGCGGCGGCAGCCGCAGGCCCTCGGCGAGCGGGACCAGATAGACGCAGCCCCGCTCCAGCACTGCTGCGTCGTCGAGGCGGAGCGTGTGCATGGCGTGGCGCTCGACGGCGGCCGCGACGCTGTGCCCTCGGCCCGGCAGAAAGCTGAACGGCAGGCGATACGCGACATTGCCGAGACGCAGGTCGAGGCTCGCGGGCTGGATCTGCCCGGCTGCCGGCGCCGGCCCGTCGATCCAAGCGAGCGCGAACGCCGCCTCGAGCGCCTGCGATGGCAGGATCCCATGGGTGGACGGATCGCGGAGGAGGGCTTCGGCGTCGCGCATGGACCGCTCTTAGCGCCGGGCGGGCGGTCGAGCCAGTCTCCTGGGGTTGGCCCGCGCGTGACCGCCGCGCTCAGGCCGCGCGAGGCCCCGCGATCGGGCCGACCTCGGCGTCGAGGAGCCGGACGAGATCGGCCGGTGCCAGTTCGATCTGCAGGCCGCGTCGGCCGCCGTTGACGAGGACCGGCGACGCCTCGAGCGCCACCGCGTCCACTGCCGCGGCAAGCCGGCGCTTCTGGCCGAACGGGCTGATCCCGCCCTTGACGTAGCCGGTCGCCCGTTCGGCCTCGGCCACGCCCGCCATCGCCAGCCGCTTGGCGCCCAGCACGCGGGCGGCAGCCTTGAGATCGAGTGTGCGGTCGACGGCCAGCAACGCCATTGCCAGCCGCCCGTCCTCGCCCGCGACGATCAGCGTCTTGAGCAGGCGGGCCGGATCGATGCCGAGGGCGGCCGCCGCCTGCCGGCCGATGGCCTCACCGTCCGGCGCATAGGCGTATTCGCGCAGCGAAAAGGCCACGCCCGCCCGCTGCAGGGCCAACGTCGCCGGGGTCGATCCCTTCGCTCTGCCGGCGGCTCGGCTCAAGCCTGATCCTTGCGCCTGCGGATCTCGGCGAAGACCCGGTTCGCCGGCTCGTCCTTCAGCCCGAGATGCTGGCGGATCGCGGGCGTATCCGCGCGCAGGAACGGATTGGTCTTCAACTCCTCGCCGATGGTGCTCGGCACCGTTGGCTCGCCGCGCTCGCGCGCCTCCTCGATCCGCCGCGCGCGGGCGGCGAGCGCCGCGTTGTCCGGATCGACCGTCAGGGCGAAACGCGCGTTGGCGAGGGTGTATTCATGGCCGCAATAGACCCTAGTCGCCGGCGGCAGGCTCGCGAGCTTGCTCAGCGAACTCCACATCGCCTGCGGGCTCTCCTCGAACAGCCGGCCGCAGCCGAGCACGAACAGGGTATCACCCGAGAACAGCGCCTCGCTCTCGGGGAAGTGGTAGACGACGTGGCCGGATGTGTGGCCCGGGGTCTCCAGGACCTCGGCGACCGCATGGCCGAGCGCGAAGCTCTCGCCCTCGGCCACCGTCAGATCCAGGCCCTCGATCCGGCCGAACTCGGCGCGCGGCCCGACCGCCTTGGCCCCGGTCCGCCGCTTGAGTTCGGCCATGCCGCCCGTGTGGTCGGCGTGATGGTGGGTGATCAGGATCCAGTCGAGGCGCCGGCCGCGCTGCTCGAGCGCCGCCAGCACGGGGCTCGCGTCGCCCGGATCGACCACACCTGTGGTCCCGGTCTCGGTATCGAACAGGAGATACGCGTAGTTGTCGCGAAGGATCGGGATCAGCTCGACGTTCAGCCGTGCCATGGTCGTGTCCTCCGTGCGGTCGGTGGCTTTTGGCTGCCGCTCGTGTAGACTAAAAGCCGAAAAAGGTCAGCACTGCGAGCACGAGCGCCGGACATGCGCCCCGACATTCGCGCCCTGGAGACGTTCTATGCCAGCCCGCGCGGCCATCTGGCCACGCGGCTGATCCGCCGTCGCCTGAAGCCGTTTGCGCCCGAGGTGGACGGCCTGCGGGTCCTCGGCCTCGGCTATCCGCGTCCGTTCCTCGAAGCCCTCGGCGAGGGCGCCGAGCGGGTGCTCGCCTTCATGCCCGACGAGCAGGGGGCGTGCCGCTGCCCCCGCCGTGACGGCAATGTCGGCGCGATGGTCAAGGAAACCATGCTGCCGCTCGCCGACCGCAGCGTCGATATGGTGTTCCTCGCCCACGCGCTGGAGGCGAGCGACCGGGCCAACCGGCTGCTGCGGGAGATCTGGCGCGTCCTCGACGACGGCGGCCGGCTGGTCGCGATCGTGCCCAACCGCCGCGGTCTCTGGTGCCTCGCCGAGGCCACACCGTTCGGCCACGGTCGGCCGTACAGCAGTTCGCAGCTGCACGACCTCCTGCGGATCAATCTGTTTCGTCCGCTGCGCAGCGAGCGAGCGCTGCACGTCCCGCCTTTCACCTCCAGGTTGTGGCTGCAGACGGCGCCGATGTGGGAGCGGGTCGGCGAGCGGCTGACCGGCCAGTTCAGCGGCGTGATCCTGATCGAGGCGGAGAAGACCACCGTTGCGGCCACACCGGTCCTCGCGGGCGCTGGCGAGCGCTCGCGGCGGGTCCTGGCGATGCCGGTGCGCGGTGCCGCAGCCCGTGAGCAGACCGGTGAGGCCCCATCGGTGGCAGCCCTCGGCGCGACACCCCCCGCGGCCCGGCCGATAGCCTTTACCTCGCGCCGTCGCCGCGGCTAAACTTTTGTTCCACGCTCGCTCCGGTGCTTTCGATGACCCAGACGGCCGCCTCACTCGCCGATCTCCGGCGCGAGATCGACGACCTCGATTCCGCGATCGCCGACCTGTTGATGCGCCGCCACGAGATCGTCGCCGAAATCGGCAGGGCCAAGGCCGGAAGCGGTGCGCCGCTTCGACCGGGACGCGAGGCGGAGGTGCTCCGGCGGCTGGTGGGCCGCACCCGGGGCCGTTTGGCGCCGCACGCGGTGGTCCGCATCTGGCGCGAGATCTTCGCCGCCGCCACCCGCGCACAGGGCGCGTTCGGCATCGCCGTGTGTGCCCCGACGGGCGAGCGCGTTCTGTGGGACCTCGCCCGTGCGCATTTCGGCGCCGCCACGCCGACGCTGCGTGTCGATCGGCCCGCCCAGGCGATCCGCGCGATCGGCGAGGATAGCGCCCAGATCGCGGTCCTGCCGGCACCGGGCGACGACGTGCTCTGGTGGACCGGTCTGATCGAGGCGCAGCCGCGCCTGCACGTGATCGCCCGCCTGCCGTTCGCGGCGCTCGACGGCAACGAAGCCTCGCCGACGGTGGAAGCCTTCGCCGTGGCCCGGCTGGAACCCGATCCGTCGAGCGACGATCTCAGCATGCTGGCCATGGAGGCAACCGCCGGGACCAGCCGCGGCCGGCTGCGCGAACTGCTGGCCGCGGCCGGCTTCGAAGCGAGTTGGCGAGCCGTCGCGCGGCCGCACGTCGAGAGCCCCGATGCCGTGCATCTGATCGAGGTGGACGGGTTCGTCTCCGATGACGATCCCAGGCTCGGTCAACTGAGCCGCGATCACATGCGCGAGATCCATCGCGTCGTGCGGCTGGGCGCCTACGCCCGACCGCTCGAGCTGGCGCCGGGCGAGTAGCGCGCGGCCGACAGCGATCCCTGCCGATCGAACCCGTTCCTTCGAGGACCCAGCCATGTCCGCACCGTCGCCCCGCTCGGGCATTCTCGACATCCAGGCCTATGTGGGCGGCAAGGCCGACGCCGACGGTCGGACCGACGTCGCGAAGCTGTCGGCCAACGAATCGCCGCTCGGGCCGAGCCCGCGGGCCATCGAAGCCTATCGCGGCCTTGCCGGCTCGCTGCATCGCTACCCCGACGGCGGCTCGGTGCGGCTACGCGAGGCGCTCGCCGCGTTTGCGGGCCGCTCGGCCGACCGGATCGTCTGCGGCGCCGGCTCCGACGAGTTGATCAGCCTGCTGCTCCAGGCCTATGCCGGGCCCGGCGACGAGGTGATCCACTCGGCCCACGGCTTTTTGATGTACCGTCTTTCGGCGTTGGCGGTGGGCGCCACACCCGTGCCGGCGCCCGAGACCCCCGACCTCATGATGTCGGTCGATTCCATCCTCGAACGGGTCACCGAGCGGACCCGGCTGGTCTTTCTCGCCAACCCGAACAACCCGACGGGCACCTACCTGCCGAGTGCGGAAATCCGCCGGCTGCACGCCGGCCTGCCCGAGCACGTCCTGCTCGTCGTCGACGCCGCCTACACGGAATATGTCGACGCCCCCGACTACGACGACGGCTTCGCGCTCGCCGACGACGCCGCCAACGTCGTGGTGCTGCGGACCTTCTCGAAGATCATGGGGCTCGCGGCCTTGCGCCTCGGCTGGGCCTATGCGCCGGCCGCGGTTGCCGACGTGCTCAACCGCGTGCGCGGACCGTTCAACGTGTCGGCGGCGGCCCAGGTGGCGGGCATTGCGGCCCTCGCCGACCGCGAGCATCTCGCCAAGGCGAAGGCGCACAACGACCGCTGGCGCCCCTGGCTGACGGCCGAGCTGGAACGCCAGGGCTTCAGCCTGACGCCGAGCGTGGGCAATTTCGTCCTGGTGCGGACGGGCTCGCCCGCGCGGGCGACGGCGATGCTGCGCACGCTCGAGGCGGGCGGCGTGCTCGCCCGGGCGATGGGCGGCTACGGTCTCGCCGATTGCGTGCGGATCAGCGTCGGCCTGGAGGACGAAAACCGCCGGGTGGTAGAGTTGCTGGCCGCCGCCGACCTGGACCGGGTGGCTTGATGGCGTTCCATGTCGACCGCATGGCCCTGATCGGCACGGGCCTGATCAACGGCTCGCTGGCCCTCGCCCTCAAGCGGCGCGGCCTCGTCGGCGAGGTCGTGGGTTGCGCCCGCCAGAAGACGACGTTGGAACGCGCCGAGGCGCTCGGCATCTGCGATCGCTCCTCGACCGATGCCGCGCGCGCGGTGGAAGGCGCCGATCTGGTCGTCATCGGTACCCCACCGGGGGCTGCGGGCCAAGCCGCCGAGGCGATGGCGCCGGGGCTCTCGCCCACGGCAATCGTCACCGACGTCGGCTCGGTCAAGGCGGGGATCATCGACCAGGTGGCGCCGCACCTGCCCGATCTCGCACGGTTCGTGCCGGGCCATCCGGTGGCGGGCACCGAGCACTCGGGCCCCGATGCCGCCTTCGCTACCCTGTTCGAGAACCGCCGCTGCGTGCTGACCCCCCTGCCCGAGACCGACCCGGCGGCGACGCTGACGGTGCGACGGATGTGGGAGGCCGTGGGCTCCGCGGTCGACGAGATGACGCCCGAGCACCACGACCGCGCGCTGGCGATCACCTCGCACCTGCCGCACCTGATCGCCTACACGATCGTCGGCACCGTCGCCGACCTGGAGGAGCAGGCCCGTGCGGAGGTCTTCAAGTACGCAGCTGGCGGCTTCACCGACTTCACCCGCATCGCCGCCTCCGATCCGGTCATGTGGCGCGACGTGTTCCTCAACAACAAGTCGGCCGTGCTGGAGATGCTGGGCCGGTTCACCGAGGACCTGATCGCGCTGCAGCGGGCGATCCGCTGGGATGAGGGCGAGACGCTGGAGGATCTCTTCACCCGCACCCGCGCGATTCGCCGCGGCGTCGTCGAGGCGGGCCAGGCCTATGTCCGCCAGCCCGAGGACCCGCTCGCGACCAAGCCGTGAGCGAGGGTGCCCCCCTCGGCTGGGTGTTCGCCTACGGCTCCCTGCTCTGGCAGCCCGAGTTCCCGCCCATGGCGCAGCACCGGGCGACGCTCCTGGGCTATCACCGCTCGCTCTGCCTCTATTCCTGGGTGCACCGCGGCACGCCCGAGCAGCCGGGGCTGGTGCTCGGGCTCGACGTGGGCGGAAGGTGCGAGGGCATGGTGCAGGCCTACGACCTGCACGACGAGCCGCGCATTCTGGCCGATCTTGACCGCCGCGAGTTGCCGGACGACAGCTACCACCGCGTCCGTGTCGAGGTCGCAACGGACGAGGGCCCACGCCACGCCTGGGCCTACGTCGTCAACCACGCCAGCCGGCAATATGCGGGCCTGCTGCCGGACGACGAGATCCTGCGCCTGGTCCGCCAGGGCGTCGGCCGGCGCGGACCGAACGCCGACTACGTCCGCAGCACCGTCGCCCACCTGGACGAACTGGGCATCCCGGACCCGGCGCTACGAGCGCTCGTTTCGGCCTTGCGCGGCTGATGCGCCATCCATTCGCCCCGCGGTAACGTACTCCTCGCATGACCGAGCGAACCACCGTCCCGATGCCTCGCGCCGCCCTCGTCGTCGGCCTTCTGGCGCTTGCCGCCATCGTGCTGGCGCTGGTTCAGCTGTTCCGCGCCGATGCGGGGCTCGTGGTGGAGCGGGTGCGGATCGGCGACACGCCCGCGACGCTGTTCCGCCTGCCGGACGCGCCACCGGCTCCGGTCGTGCTGATCGCGCACGGCTTTGCCGGCTCGCAGCAACTCATGCGCCCCTTCGCCGTGACGCTGGCGAAGAACGGCTATGTCGCACTGACCTTCGATTTCCTGGGCCACGGCCGCCACCCGCTGCCGCTCGGCGGCAGCATCACCGAGGAGACCGGGGCCACCCGCTACCTCGTCACGCAGGTCGAAGAGGTCGCCGACTTCGCCCGCACGCTGGCGGAGGGCGACGGCCGGCTCGCCGTGCTCGGCCATTCGATGGCCTCCGACATCATCGTCCGGGCCGCCCTCGACGCCGACGACATCGAGGCGACCATCGCCGTTTCGATGTTCTCGCCGGCGGTCACGCCCGAGGGACCGCCGAACCTGCTGGTGGTCGTCGGCGACTGGGAGGGCGGGCTCAAGGCCGAGGCCCTTCGGGTGGTCGCGATGGTCGCGGGCGGGACGGCCGAGGCCGGTGTGACCTATGGCGAGCACGCGGACGGCTCGGCGCGGCGCGCGGCCTGGGCTCCGGCCGCCGAACACATCGCCGTGCTCTACGACCGCGTGAGCATGGCGGAGGCGACGGCGTGGCTGGATGCCACCTTCGAACGCCGAAGCCCCGGCCATGTCGACACGCGCGGCCCCTGGATCGTCCTGCTGATGGTCGCCATCGTCGTCCTCGCCTGGCCGCTCTCGAAGCTCCTGCCCGAGGTGGCGCCGGTGCCACCGGGCGACGATCTGCCGAGGCGCACGTTCCTCGCCGTCGCCGTGCTGCCGGCGCTGCTCACGCCCTTGCTCCTGCGCTTCGTGCCGACCGGCTTTTTGCCGATCCTGGTGGGCGACTATCTGGCCGTCCACTTCGGCGTCTACGGGCTGCTGACCGCGGCCGGGCTCTGGTGGGTCGGGCATCATCGGCCGGCACGGGTCGGTCACGCGGCAACCGGCAAGCTGGTCCTCGCCACGGCACTCGCCGCCCTCTACGCCGTGCTCGCCCTGGGCTTGCCGATCGACCGCTTCTTCACCGCCTATTTCCCCATCCCCGAGCGCTGGCCGCTGATCCTGGCCATGGCCATCGGCATGCTGCCCTTCTTCCTGGCCGACGAGTGGCTGACCCGCGGCAAGAAGGGCCGCTTCGCCCGCTACGCCTTCACCAAATTCTGCTTCCTGGCCTCGCTCGCCCTTGCCGTCACCCTCGATTTCGAACGGCTCTTCTTCCTGTTGATCATCCTGCCGGTGATCGTGCCCTGCTTCGTGGTCTACGGTCTGCTCAGCGAATGGGCCTACCGCCGCACCCACCACCCGGCGGTCGGCGGCATCGCCAACGCCCTCGCCTTCGCCTGGGCCATCGCCCTCACCTTCCCGCTATTGGGCGGCTGAGGAGGCTAGGGCCAACTCGGCGCGCATGGCCGCGCGCGCCCGAGCGATGACGTGCAGGAGGCCGGCGCGGACGAGATCGCGAAGCGGCCCCGGGTCGGGCGTGCCCCCGCGCGCGTTGCCGGCGTGGCTCGCGCTCACGAGGGCTCCGAGCAACGGCCCGAGGCCGGGGAGCGCTGCGCCGGCCATGCTGCCCGCGAGTGGCCCGGCCATAGCATCCGTGCCCGACGCCCGATCCGCCACCACCTCCCCCATCGCGTCGGCGACGAGTCGAGCGCCTTCCTGCACCTCGGGCATGGCCATGAGGCGCTCGACGACCCGCGCCGTGAGCCCCTCGTGCGCCACCGCGACCCCGGTGGCCTCGGCCAACGCCGCCTCGACGGGCGCGAAGGGATCCCCATCCGCGAGATGGGTCCGCAGTTGTTCGAGGACCCAGGAACAGAGGTTGGCAGCGGGGGGCCGAAAACCGCGGGCCAGCCGTGTCGCCTGATCGTGCAGAGCCTCGAGGAAGGACTCGATCCGCGCAGCCAGCCGGTCGAAGGCCGCATCGACGGCGTCCTCCATGCGTTGTCGCGCCTCGACCGACGCCGGCGCACCGGCCAGTCGTTGGAGGCGCTCGGCGCCGAACCAAGTCTCGTTCGGGTCGGTTGCTTCATACATGGCGGCCAACCTTTCTCGATCGCCACCGAAATGCCGACGGCCTTGGCCGTCGGCCGGGGGTGAGGGGGCCAAAAGCCCCCTCCCTTCCCTCCTTCTTCTGTTCCCGGGGTCGCTCAACGGCCTGCGGCCAGCCTGGCGCTGGCCGTCTCGATGCGGTCCTCCAGCAGCGCCATGAAGGCCTTGCGTTCCATGCCGGGCTCGATCGGCTCCAGAAACTCGATCACC
>JBMCMJ010000010.1:0-23329 GCA_048615135.1 Pseudomonadota bacterium | reverse complement strand
TGATCGACACGCCGCGGATCGAGTTGACGCTGAAGGCGGCCTATGCCGCCGCGGGCGCCGACGACATGCGCGCACGGCGCGCTGCCGTCGTGCCCCTCGGTCGGATGGGGCGGGCGGAGGACGTGGCCGAGGCGGCGGTGTTCCTCGCGAGCGACCGCGCGGCCTTCGTCACGGGCACCGAACTCGTGGTCGACGGCGGGCTGAGTGCCGTCGTGCCCCACTGAGCGTGGCGCTCAACTCGATACCGCGCCGACCGTCATCCCGCCGCAGACGTAGAGCACCTGACCGGTGACGAAGCCCGCCTCGTCGGCGGCGAGAAATCCCACCGCCGCCGCCACGTCCTCGGGCGTGCCCATCCGGCCGACCGGGATGGCCTCGACGATCCGCCTCGTCCGCTCGGCACCCGGCGGGTTCGCCTGGTCGAACAGGCTCGTGCGGATCGGTCCCGGTCCGACCACGTTGACCGTGATGCCGTAGCGGCCGAGTTCCAGCGCCCAGGTCTTGGAAAGCCCGATCAGCCCGGCCTTGCTCGCCGCATAGGCCGTCCGCAGTTCCTTGCCCAAGGCCGTGCGGCTCGCGATGTTGACGATCCGGCCCCGCCCGGCGCGCTGCATCGCCGGCAGCACCGCCTGGGTTACGACGATCGTGCCTCGCAGGTTGAGCGCCAGCACCGCGTCGACGTCCTCGGGCGTCGTGTCCTCCAGCGAGGCAGGGCGGACGATGCCCGCATTGTTGACGAGCCGCGTGACCGGGTGCTCCGCAGCGACGGCACCCAGGGCCTCGCGGGTCGCCGCCACATCGGTCAGGTCGACCGTCAGGTGCACGTCCGAGAGGTCGTGTTCGGGTGGGATCACGTCGACCGTGACGATGCCGAGGCCCTGGGACTTCAGCTTGGCGACGATCGCCGCACCGATGTTGCGCGACCCGCCGGTAACGACGGCGAAATCGGACATGGCGGCGCTCACGGGGCGTAGGGGATGGAGTGGTCGACCAGGTCCCAGATGAACCGGCCGCTCGGGCGTCGTTGTTCCTCGGCGATGTGCGCGACCAGCCCGGCGGCACGGCTGATCACGGCGAAGCCGCGCATCAGGTCGACCGGCACGCCGATCTCGCCGAGCAGCGCCGCCGAAGCCCCGGTCGCGTTGATCGTGATGTGCCGGCCCACCGCCTCGTCGACGGCTTCGGCCAGCATCCGCAGCGCAGTAACGTGCCGCCCCGGCAGGTCGAGCGAGCGGGCAAGGTCGAGCATCTTGGCCGAGCGCGGGTCGTCCGGTTTGTGCAGATGATGGCCGAAGCCCGGCATCGGCTCCCGCCTCGCGCGATGCTCGGCCGCGATCCGCCCCGCCTCGGCGCGCCGCGCGGCGTCATCTTCGAGGGCGACCAGCCGGTCGAGGAGGCGGGCGTTGTTCTCCATGGTGCCGATGAACTGGCTGCCGACCGAGAGCAGGCCCGCCGCCACGGCGCCCTGCAAGTTTTCCGGGGCACTCATGTAGGTCAGCCGGGTGCTGATGGCGCTCGGCGTGAGGCCGTGTTCCATCACGCCGATCATGACGGCGTTGATGACCCGGAGTTCGGCCTCGGCGAGGCGCCGGCCGAGGATGTGCTCGGCCATCACCCGGGTGAAGTCGCCGCCGCCGGCCAACAGGTCCTCGACGAGGTCGCGCTCGCGGTAATGGATCGAGGTCAGGCTGTGCCGGCACAAGGCCGTGGTCGGTGGGGTGCGCTCGCTCATCCGCTCTCTCCCTGTCGTCGGGTCGCCTCTTCGACCAGGACGTGCTTTTGCAGCTTGCCGTAGGCGTTGCGGGGCAGGGTGGTGCGGAAGGTCACCGCCTTGGGCGTCCTGATCGGCCCGAGTTCCGCACGGCAGAAGGCGACGAGGTCGGCTTCGGTGGCGACGGCGCCATCGTGCAGTTCGACCGCCGCCTGCACCGCTTCGCCCCACTTGGCGTCGGGCACGCCGAACACGGCGCAGTCCCGCACCGCCGGATGACGGCCGAGCACCGCCTCGACGTCGACCGGATAGACGTTGAAGCCGCCGGTGATGACCAACTCCTTCAGCCGTCCCTTTAGGAACAGATAGCCCCGGTCGTCGAACACGCCGAGGTCGCCCGTGTGCAGCCAGCCGTCGATCAGGGTTCGTGCGGTCTGCTCCGGTTGGCGCCAGTAGCCGGTCATCACGAGGTCGCCGCGGATCACGACCTCGCCCTCCTCGCCGGGCTCCAGCAGGCGCCCGTCGCTCGCCATGGTGCGCACCTCGGTCAGGAGCGTCGGGCGGCCGACCGAGCCGTGCAGCGCCGGATCGCGCAACTCGTCCGGGCCGACGAAGGTGGCGATCTGCGGTGCCTCGGTCTGCCCGTAGACCGACGCGAGCACCGGCCCGAAGCAGGCCTGCGCCCGCTCGATGTCGGCCGGGCGCATCGGCGCCGAGGCGTAGATCAGGTGGCGAAGATGCGCAAAGGCGAGCCGGTCGAGGCCGGGCTCCGCCAGCATCGCGGTGATCATCGTCGGCGGCAGGAACGTCGTCGTGATACCGCACTCGGCCAGGGCTCGGAGCACCTCGGCCGGTCTCGGCCGGTCGAGCAGGACCAGGGTGCCGCCCACCGCGAGGATCGGCAGGATGTAGGTCGAGGTGCCGTGCGTGATCGGCGCGGCCGCGAGGTAGCGGTCATCGGGCCCCAGGCCGTAGCAGTGGCGCTGGGTCACGATATTGGTGTTCCAGGCACGGTAGGGCTGCTGGACGCCCTTGGGCGTGCCGGTCGTGCCGCCCGTGAACTTGATCGCCTGGGTCGCGTCCAGCGGCGGGTAGCGCCGCACCGGCCGCGCCCCCGCATGGCGGCGGGCGAGGTCGCCGAGCGAGGGTGTTCCCTCGTTCCCGAGCGTGACCCGGTGGTACGGTCCTTCGCCGATCAGCGCGCCGCCCGGCTCGTCGACGCAGACGATCGAGGCCTCGGTGAACGCGATGCAGCGCTCGACCTCGGGCCGAGCATTCCGCGGATAGAGGGGCACCCAAGTCTTTTCGGCGGCGAGCACGGCTAGCCAGGCGACGAGGTGCTCCAGATGGTTCTCGGCGCAGATGGCGACCCGCGAGAGGGGCGCCGGGTCGAGCGCTTGCAGCCCAGCGGCGACCGCGTCGACGGTCGCGCGCAGTTCGCCATAGGTCATGCGGCGCTCACCGTCCTCGGCGGCGACGCGCTCGGGATGCAGGCGGGCGCTGCGGTAGAAGAGTTCGATCGGGTGCATCGGCCGGTCAGCCGCCTCGCGCGGCGACGGCTGGCGTGGGTGCCGCCCGGCTGTCGACCTCGTTCATGTCGTCCTCCCGATCCTCGTGCGGGGGAAGGTCGACGAGCCACGCGCGACTGTCCAGTCCGCCGCGCAACACGCGAGATGTTGCGATGCAGCAAACATGCCAAGGATGCGACACTCCGGGTTGCACGATACCAATGGACAAGGTGTTGCGGACCCATTAACGACGGTCGGACCCGAGACCAACACCGGGTCCGAACACGACATCAGGGAGTTCGTGGAATGCGTGGTCGCACGCTCGCTTTGGCCCTTCTGGGCACCTCCGCTCTCACCCTCGCCGCGGCGCCGGCCCTCGCCGAGGTCCAGGTCCGCATGGAGCCGTTCGTTACGGGGGTGAACGCGCCCCTCGCCATGAAGCAGCCGGCGGGTGACGATCGTCTCTTCGTCGTCGAGCAGGACGGGCGCGTCCGCATCATCCAGAACGGGGAATTGCAGCCCGAGCCGTTCATCGACCTGCGCGGCCGCATGATCGAGCTGATGTCGGACTTCGACGAGCGCGGCCTCCTCGACATCGCCTTCCACCCCGACTTCGTGGACAACGGCCTGTTCTACCTCGCCTACAGCCGCCCGCTCGACGTCCAGGGCGACCTCGGCAAGCAGCTGTGGTGGAGCCACACCAACGTCGTCTCCGAGTTCCGCGTCTCCGCCGACGACCCGAACCGCGCCGATTTGACCTACGAGCGCATCCTCAGCTCGATCGACTGGCCGCAGTTCAACCACAATGGTCACTGGATCGACGTCGGTCCCGACGGCATGCTCTACATCTCGGTGGGTGACGGCGGCTACGCCAACGACTGGGGCATCGGTCACAACGTGACCATCGGCAACGGTCAGGACATGGGCACCGTCCTCGGCAAGATGCTGCGCGTCGACCTCGACGGCAACGCGCCCGAGGACAACCCCTTCACCGGCCGCTTCGACGCCCTGCCGGAGATCTACGCCTCGGGCCTGCGCAACGCGTGGCGCTGCTCCTTCGACATGGGCGGCGACCACCGCCTGTTCTGCGCCGACGTCGGCCAGAACTCGTTCGAGGAGGTCAACATCATCGAGGCCGGCGCCAACTACGGCTGGCGGGCGATGGAAGGCAATCACTGCTTCGACTACACGGCGCCGAACGACCATCCGGACAGCTGCGACACCGCCGGCTTCACCATGCCGATCATGGAGTACGAGAACTGCTCCGCGCGGCAGAACTGCCAGGGCATCTCGATCACCGGCGGCTACGTCTACCGCGGCGAGCACGACGCGTGGGACGGCAAGTACATCTTCGGTGACTGGAGCAAGTCCTTCGCCAGCATGGACGGCCAGCTCTTCGTCGGCACCGAGGACTCGGACGGCAACTGGACCATGGAGCACATGACCGTCACCAACATGGACACCGTCCCCTACATCCTCGCCTTCGCGCAGGACGCAGAGGGTGAGGTCTACGCGCTCACCTCGGTGACCACCGGCCCGAACGGCCGGATGGACACGATCTACAAGATCGTGCCCGCCGAGTAAGCCGATCATCCGACCGCAGCGTGACGGCGGACGGTCCCGGCTCTCGGCTGGGGCCGTTCGTCGTTGCGGAGCGGAGCACATGAAGGGGGCTATCTTGCGCCGTTCGTCTTTTGCTTTCGCCGCCCTCGTGGCGCTCGGTCTGGGGGCGGGCGCCCACGCCAACGACATCCCGCCGATGGATCAGGCGATGCTCGCGGATCCGGGGCGGATCGAGGCCGGTCGGGCCTATTGGGAAGAGCAGTGCCGGCACTGCCACGGCCGCGACGCCTATCCGGGCAAGGCACCGAAGCTCGCTCCCCGGCGCTACTCGCCGGAGTTCGTCTACCACCGGATCACCTTCGGCTTCCGTGGGATGCCGGCCTGGGACGGCATCTACTCCCAGGAGGAGCGCATCGACATGGTGGCCTACATCCTGAGCGGCGAGTTCTCGCCCTGATGGGGCTCAGCGACGGCCCGGTGCCGGGGACGGCACCGCGCGCCGGCGACTGACGGCCACCACGCCGCCCCACAAGAGGGCCGGAACCAGTGCACTCGCCGCGAAGACCAGGAGCGGCGTGTCGGCGCCCCAATGGCCGACGGTGGCGAAGGTGAGGCCGAGCGGCAGCGAGCCGCAGGCGAGCGCCAAAAGGAAGGTGGCGAAGCGCATCCGGGCGAGACCCGCGAGGCAGGCGACCGTCTCCGGCAACACCGGCAGCCAGCGCGACAGGGCCACCAGCCAGCCGCCGCGCCGGCCGAACAGGTCGCGGGCGGCGCCCACGCCCGCGTCCCCCGCGATCCAGGCGAAGGCCCGCTGCCCGAACGCGCGGCAGAGGCCGTAGGCGATCAGCCCCGAGGCGATCGAGCCGGCCGCCCCGATCAGCCCGCCGAGCACCGGCCCGTAGACGATGCCGAGCGCCGCCATCACCGAGGTGCCGGGGATCGGCAGGACCAGATCGCTGACCAGGAGGCCGATCGCCGCGGCCCAGGCCCAGCTCTCCTGCTCGCGCAGCCACAGCGTAGTGGCCGAGACCGAAAAGGCGGCCTCGAAGCCGTCCCCCCAGACGACGAAGGGCAGGGCGACGAGGGTGCCGAGACCGAAGACGACGAGGGCGAGCCGGCCCCAGCCGGTCATTCGATGTAGAGGCTGCGCTGGCGCGTTTCGCCCGGCTGCTCGATGCGCGGCTCGCGCCCGCCGCGCAGGATGGTGTTGCCCTCGAAGAGCGTGCGCTGGTCGATCGCCGGCGGGTTCAGCCAGTCCTCCTCGTTCATCTGCCCGCTCTGCCCGTAGGCCGTGAGCGCGTTGCGGTAGCAGGCGCGCTGCACCGTCTCCTCGGCAACGCCGCTCTCGAGCGCCAGCTTGGCCGTCTTGGGCACACCCAGGCAGTCGCTGATGCCCCAGTCGCAGGCGCTGTCGACGATGATCCGCTCGGCGCCGTACTGCTTGAGGATCTCGACCATCCGGGCGTTGCCCATCTTGGTCGAGGGATAGATCGAGAAGCCCGCCCAGAAGCCGCGCTGCAGCACCTCGCCGACCGTCTCCTCGTTGTTGTGGTCGATGACCACCTTCGACGGCTCGATGCCGTGCTCCTCGCAGACGTCCATCGAACGGGTGGTCCCCCGCTTCTTGTCGCGGTGGGGGGTGTGGACCATCACCGGCAGGTCGAGTTCCTTCGCCAGTTCGAGCTGCAGCCGGAAATACTTGTCCTCAAGCTTGGTCTGCTCGTCATAGCCGATCTCACCGATGGCGACCACGCCTTCCTTCAGGGCGAAGCGGGGCAGGATCTCCATCACCCCCTCGGCCAGTTCCTCGTTGTTGGCCTCCTTCGAGTTGAGCCCGATGGTGCAGTAGTGGCGGATGCCGAACTGCCCGGCGCGGAACCGCTCCCAACCGACGATCGAGGCGAGGTAGTCGATGTAGGTGCCGACATAGGTGCGCGGCTGGCCGACCCAGAAGGCCGGCTCGATCAGCGCGACGACGCCGGCGGCGGCCATTGCCTCGTAGTCGTCGGTCGTGCGCGAGATCATGTGCGCGTGCGGATCGATGAACATCATGCCACGGCCTCCAGGGTCTGCAGGCGGTCCCAGCGGAGCTCGCCCCGGGCGATCGCCGCCTCCAGGTCGGGGGCGCGGTGCAGCAGCGCCTTGGCGCCGGGCGCCGGGCTGGCGGCCAGCGCCAGGGCGGCCCCCCGCCGCTCGTCGGCGTCGCCGCCGAGCGCCCGCTCGAGGTCCGAAAGTGCCGCGTCGTCCTCGGCGAACGGGCCGACGCAACGCCAGAGTTCGGGCGTCACCTTGCGGCCGGCGGCCCAGCGCTCGTGCGCGTAGTCGCGCATGATCCGGGCGAGTTCGGGATTGGCGCGTGCATCCAGGCCGACGATCGGGTCGAGCCGGCTGCCGACGAACAGCGCCTTCAGGACCATGTGGTTCCAGCGATGGTCGTCGAACACGTCGCGCGGGAACGGGTTGTGGTGGGCGATCGATTCGAACACCGCGCGCATGTTGGAGCGCAGCCCTTCGCCGGCCTCCGCCTCCAGGGCTTCCGCCCCCGGATAGAGCGGCAGGCCACGGTAGAGGGCGATCAGCTCGCGGGCGTCCGCCGTACGCCGCAGCTGCTTGAAGCTCTCGGGAAACGGCCGGCCGTCGCCCTGATAGCACAGCAGCGCGAGCACCCGTGCCGCTCCGTCCAGGCTCCAGTCGCGCGGATCCCAGCCGTCGCGTGCGGCTGCGGCCGCCTCCAGGTCGGCGGAGGTGAGCGCCAAATCGGCCTTGCCCAGCCGGCGGGGGATCAGCCCCAGCACGATATAGAGGTCGCGTTCGCCGGCGTCCTCCTCGAGGGCCGCCAGCCGTTCGTCGAGCCAAGCCCAGGCCTCCGCACGGGCTTGGCGCTGCACCCAGCGGCGCAGCAGGTCGACCGGGGTGGGCGGCATCGACGGCTCCTTTCCTTCGTTCTCGAGTCTTTCGTCGAAACGTAGCCAAGGCTAGGTGTGGCCGCCACTCGAAAGCAGCGGAAAGCGGCCATGCAGCCTACCCTCGTCTTGCTCGTCGTCGGCCTCGCACCCCACCTGCTCGGACCGCACACACCGCATCTGCAGCGGCTCGCGAGCCGGGGCGGCCTGCGCCATCTGGAAACGGTCACGCCGGCCGTCACCTGCACCGCCCAGTCGACCCTCGTCACGGGGCTCATGCCGAGCGGGCACGGCGCCGTCGCCAATGGCTGGTATTTCCGCGAACAGGCCGAAATCTGGCTCTGGCGGCAGTCCAATCGGCTGGTGCACGGCGAAAAGATCTGGGACGCCGCCAAAAAGATCGATCCCGATTTCACCTGCGCCAAGATGTTCTGGTGGTACAACATGTATTCGACCACCGACCTCAGCGCCACCCCGCGGCCGATGTATCCGGCGGACGGGCGCAAGTTGCCGGACCACTACGCGCACCCGTCCGCCCTGCGCGACGAGCTCAATGCCAAGCTCGGCATGTTCCCGCTGTTCAAGTTCTGGGGACCGCTCGCCGACATCAGCTCGAGTGCCTGGATCAAGGACGCGACCCTGCACGTGCTGCGGACGCGCAAGCCGACGCTGACCCTCTGCTACCTGCCGCACCTCGACTACGACCTGCAGCGGCTCGGGCCCGACCTCGACCATCCCCGCCTGCAACAGTCGCTGCGCGAGATCGACGAGGTGGCGGGCGAACTGCTCGACCACGCCGAGCGCGAGGGTCTGCGCGTGCTGGTCGTCTCGGAATACGGGATCACCCGGGCGACCGACGCGGTCCACATCAACCGGGCACTCCGCCAAGCCGGCCATATCGCCATCCGCGAGGAGATGGGCCGCGAGCTGCTCGATGCCGGGGCGTCGCCCGCCTTCGCCCTCGCCGACCATCAGGTGGCGCACATCTACGTCCAGGACCCGGGGCGGCTGGACGCCGTGCGTGACTTGGTGGCGAACCTCGACGGTGTCGAGGCCGTCTGGGGCGAGGAGGCGAAGCGGGCCAACGGCCTGGATCATCCGCGCTCGGGTGAACTGGTGGCCATCAGCCAGCCGGATCGCTGGTTCAGCTACTATTACTGGTTGGACGACGCGCGGGCGCCCGACTTCGCCCGCACGGTCGATATCCACAGGAAGCCCGGCTACGACCCGGTCGAGCTGTTCTTCGATCCCGCCTACCGGTTCCCGAAGCTGCAGGCCGGCTGGCGACTGGCCTTGCGCAAGCTCGGCCAGCGCCGCCTCCTCGACGTGATCTCGCTGAAGGACACGCAGCTCGTGAAGGGCACCCACGGCCGGCTGACCGACGATCCGGACATGGGGCCGCTGGTGATCGGCTCCGAGCCCGACCTGTTGCCGGAGGGACCGGTGCACGCGACCGCCTTCAAGCAACTGGTGCTGGATCACGTGTTCGGTCGTTGACGAACGCGGTGCGATGGTCGAAGCGTCGACACGTTCGCCGCGCAGCGGATCAGGGAGAAGACGACAATGACGACGACGTGGCGCCGGGCAGTGTTGGGCTCGGCGGTTTTGGGTTGTGTGACGATCGGAGTGGCCGGGGCCCAGGATTTCCCGCGCCGCGAGCCGGTGGACCTGCCGCCCGAGGTCGAGGCGGTGTTCCGCGCGCAGATGCTGACGCACATCGTCAGCCTGAACGACATCCTGAAGGCGCTGGCCAAAGGCGAGTACGAGGCGGCGGCCGTGGTGGTCGACGGCGGCATGGGCATCGCCCGCGGCGCCGGTCTCGACCTGACCGGTGCGACCGAGCCCGGCGGCGAGGCCGGACCGGGGCTCGGCTATGGCCGCTACATGCCGGAGAAGTTCATCACCCTCGGCAACGACTTCCACGAGGCGGCCAACGCCTTCGCCGAACTCGCCCGCTCCCTGCCGGCCGAGCCCAGCGCCGAGCAGCATCTCCAACTCACCGGCGCGCTTGCCGACGTGACGAGCCAATGCGCCGCCTGCCACGACTCGTTCATGGTGCGCTGACGGGCAGGAAAACAGGCGAGAAGGAAGAGAGAGAGAGAGCAGGGGGCTTTTGGCCCCCCGCACCCCCCGAGCGGCGGCGCTGCCGCCGCCTTCTCAGGTTCCGGGCGCGACCCGCTGCAGGAGTAGGGTAAGGGCGAAGCCGATCAGGGCCAGGAAGGCCAAAACCGGCGCGCCGGTGCCGGCGATCAGCGTCGCATCGTAAAGCGCGATGCCGGCGATCAGGGCCACCACCGCGCGCGGCACGTCACCCGGCGCTCGGCGGAACAGGTAGCGCAGCGCCCAGCCCATCCAGCCGATCAGCAGGACGAGGCCGGCCAGCGCCAGGGGCTCGCCCCAGGCGGCATGGGCGGCGACCACGAGCGGCACGGCCAGCACCAGGAGCGGCCACACCGCGCCGATCCGGTCGTAGGCCTCCTGCTTGGCGGCATAGGTGAGACCGACCACGTAGCAGAAGAGTCCGACCGCCCCGAGGCCAAGGGCGGCGTTCGGCCCGTCGACGGCAAGCGCCGCGGTCAGGTAGACGAGCATCCGGCACAAACCCATCAGCACCGGGCTGAGGACGGTCTGCTTGTGCCAGACGTCGTAGGCGAAGATCGCGGCCCCCAGCGCCACCGCGGCGAGGCCGACGCGAAAGCCGAGAGTGAAGGCGAGCGCGGTCGCGAGCGCCATCTGGAACACGCCCAGGACGAACACCAGCCGCGAATCGGCCTCGCCGCGCGGGATCGGCCGGCTCTTGCGTTCCGCGCGGTCGATCTCGGCGTCGAACGCGTCGTTGAGGTACATGCCGCCCGTGTAGAACAGGGTGAGCGCGAGCAGCAGCAAAAGGAGAGCGCCCGGCGGCAGCAACGCCCCGCTCAGGGCCAGGGCGGCCAGCGCATTGGTCCAAACGGTCGGCAGGTTCGAGACGCGGCCGAGGACGAGGGCGGTGCGCAGGTTCAAGGCCGGAGCCGCTCCCGCACCCAGGTCAGTTCGCGGGCGATCGCCTCGTCCATGGCCACCTGCCGATGCGCTTCGGGGAGCACGTCCCAGGTATAGGTCTCGACCTCCAGATGCGGGCTGACTGGCCGGGCGCGATGGCGGGCCAGGACCTCCTCGAGGAAGGGCCGCGTGGTGGCGAAGTGCTCCAATTCCCCCAGGAAGATCGGCACGTGGAAATGGATGCGCCACTCCTCGCCGTCGCTCTCCGCCCCGCGCTCCAGCGCCAGCGGCAGGTCGAGCAGCGCCAGCAGCGCGCCGTCCGGCCGGCGGGCGATCACCTGATGCAGATAGGTCGGCTCGGCGAACGGGGCCAGCGCCGTGCGCCGCGCCGCATCGACCCGCGGCACCCTGAGCGCCGCGCTGAGCTGGAGCTTGTGGATCGGGATGCCGGCCGCCTCGAGCGCATCCAGGCTCGCGGTCGGGTCCTCGTATTCGACCGCGGCGTGGCAGACGTCGTAGCAGAGGCCCAGATGCCGCGGCAGGGCACGGGCGGCCTCGCTGCGGCTCACGTCGGCGAGTTCCGCGAGCCGTGCGACCGCGTGGTCGGCGAAGAGATGCTGCTCGAAGAAGGCGACCGTCTCGCCGATGGTTTCGAGGAAGCAGAACGGCTCCGGCTCCAGGGCGAGTGCCACGATCCGCCCGGTGCGCTCGGCCAGGTCCATGTCGTGGGCGACCTGGCGCAGCATCGCCTCGGCCATCACCGCCTCGTTGCCGGCGGCGAGCGGCTTGAAGGTGCCGGGCACCGAGCTGAGGCTGCCGAAGCCGCCCCGCGGCAGAAGAAAGGCGAGCAGGTCGGCGAGCCGGTTGGTGTAGGCGAGGCGTTCGGGGCTCCGCCAGTCGGGCTGGTAGACGTCCTCCTTCACCCGCGTGCCGTGGAAGGGGCCGTAGGGAAAGCCGTTGATCGTCCACACCTCGAGCCCGTGCCGGGCGAGCAAGAGCCGCAGATCCTCGCGCGCCGCAGGATCGTCGAGCGCCTCGGCTGCCACCGCCGCGACGCGCAGGCCGATGCCCATCGGGGCGCTCGGGCTGACCCGCGCCTTCACTTTCGGCACGTGCGTGTCGAGCACCGCACGCAGCTCCGGCCAGCTTTCGCCGGCGTGGATGTTGCTGCAGTAGGTGAGCTGGCCGAGGCCGCCGGGCAGCCGCATCAATCGCCCTGCCGCGTCTTCAGCCAATGGGCGGCCTGCATCATCAGTTCGTGGTCGATGTGGTGCACCTCGATGCCGCGGCCGAGGCCCTGCAGCAGGGTGACCGTGAGCTCGCCGCCCAGGTGCTCCTGGAAGTCGCGCAGGCCGGCAAGGATGGCCGGGGTGCCGTCGGCATCGAGGCGGAGCAGCGCCGGATGCCAGAGCGCGAAGCCCAGGTGCTCGAGCAGGGCCGCGACCTCCAACTCGCCACCCTCCGGCAAGAGGCCGGCCAGCACGGAGTAGCGGGTGTCGAGCGCGATGCCGATGGCGACGGCCTCGCCGTGGCGCACCCGGTGCTTGGTCAACCCCTCGAGCTTGTGCGCGGCCCAATGGCCGAAGTCGAGCGGGCGGGCACTGCCGGTCTCGAACGGATCGCCGCCCTTCGCGATCTGGTGCATGTGCAGTTCGGCACAGCGGCGCACCATGTAGGCGGTCGCCTCCGGCTCGAAGGTGGCGAGGTCGTCCGCATGGCGCTGCAGCCAGCGGAAAAAGGCTCCGTCGCGGATCAAGGCAACCTTGACCGCTTCCGCAAGGCCGGCGATGCGCTCGCGCGCGGGCAGGGTTTCCAGGAAGTCGAGGTCGTTGAGGACGGCCCAGGGCGGCGCGAAACATCCTGCGAAGTTCTTCACGCCGTAGACGTTGACCGCGTTCTTCACGCCGACGCCGCTGTCGTTCTGGGCGAGGACGGTGGTCGGTACCCGGACGTGCCGCACGCCACGGTGCGCCGTGGCGGCGGCGAGCCCGACCGCGTCCAGCACCGCCCCGCCGCCGATCGCGATGACGTAGGCATGCCGGTCGACGTGATGGTGCCAGATCGCCTCGTGCATCCGCTCGATGTGCGTGAGCTCGCTCTTGATCACCTCGCCGCCGGGCACCGTGGTGATCGGACCGGCCAGCGCCATGCGCCCGCGATGGGCCTCGACGTAGCGCCGGATCTCCGCGAACAAATCGGGACGGCCGTCCAGTACGCCCTCGTCGACGAAGACGAGGCAGCGGTGGCACTTGTCCGGCTCTCGTCGCGACAGGCTCTCGATCAGGGTCGGATTGTCCGGGTCGAACAGCCGCCGGGTGAAGGCGACCGGATAGTCGAAGCGGACGCTGAACTCCTGGACGACGGTACCGAGTGCGCTGCCCGCCTCGGCCGACGACGACGAAACGATCATGATGTTCCCCGAACCCGACGGGCACTCGCCCGTTGGATATAGCCTCCCGATTCTTGTCTGCGACCTTAGGAGGTGGGCCGAGCCCGCGCAACGGCCCCTTGTCCCTTGACCCCGCACGATCGGATGACACCTACACGCAAATGACGGATCGGAGATCGATGATGACGTCCGCTCGGCTCGCCTGTCTCGTCCTGCTCGCCGGCTCGCTCGGCGGTCCTGCCGCCGGCTCCGAATTGGCGTTTTCCTTCCAGTCGCGGATGCCCGAGGCGACCGGTGTCCTGGAGCGGTCGGTGGTCGCGCAAGATCCGGCAGCCGGGCTGTCGGTGACCAAGCAGGTGTTCACCCAGCAAGCCGGCGATCTCGCGATCCGCACGCATGTCGCCGAGGTGACCTGCGGCGAGGCGGGCGTCGCGCCGGGCAAGCGCTACATGACGGCCGTCCAGGTGGTGCAGCGCAATCCGCAGAGCTTCGCCGCGGCGGCCCTGCTCGACGGCTACCGCGAGGTCTACGTCGAGGACGAAACCGGCCGCATCCGTCTCTACCGGGATGTCCCGGGCTACGTCATGGCCGAGCTGACCGACCGCTTCCGCCCGTCCTGCCCGGCCATCTGAGGGGGCGCCCATCTGCTCAGCGCTGCCGTTCCCAGAGGCGGCGGCGCCCGTCCGGGTGAACGAAGCGCTGGCGAACGGACGGGCCGAGGTGGAGGTTGACCGCCCCGTTCCGCCACAGCTCGCTCCGCGTGATCGTCTCGATGCCGGCGCAGCGGGCATCGCCGGAGAGGTTGACGAGCACGGCCGCACCGCTCGCGCAGTCGAGCGCCAGGGCATTGGGGCGGATGGCGACGGCGATCCGCGTGTCGCCCCGCTCCAGGCGGCAGCCGCGGACATCGCAGGCCACTCCCGGCACGGCTTCGGGTTCGGCGAAGTCGTCGATCCCGAGGGTGCGTTGCCAGCCGCGCAGGACGAAGCTGTTGCGCCGGTCCACCGCGAGGGCATAGCGGCCGTCGCTGCCGCGCAGGGCGACCATGCCGGCCGCCCGGTCGACCACGACGTCCGGCGGGGCGGCGAGCGCCAGCCAGCCGATCGCGACCGCTGCCGGCAGGACGGCCAGTCGGCCGACCGGCCCGCGCCAGACGACGAACCACAGCGCCGCGAGGCTCACCAGCGCGATGGCCCCGGCCGGTGGCTGCGGCACGTTCAGCGAGGCGAGCGGCCAAGCCGAGGTCGTGGCGGCGGACCACAGGACGACGTCGATGCCGGCCGTGACCGCGTGCAGCACGGGCCCGTCGAGGCCGAGCGGCATGAGCAGCAGGCTCACCAGCGCGAGCGGCATGATCCAGAACGCCATCACCGGCACGGCCACGAGATTGGCGAGGATGCCGTAGGTCGGCAGCCGGCCGAAGTGGTAGGCGGCGAAGGGCGTGGTGGCGACGGTCGCGATCAGCGTGGTGACCGCGACCCCGACGACATAGGCGAGCAGCAGGCTCGGCGCCCCCGCATCCCGGTCGTGGCGCTGCCAGCGCCAGCGTTCGTAGGCGGCGACCAGCCCCGCCACCGCCGCGAACGACATCTGGAACGAGGCGCCGAACAGGGCTGCCGGATCGATCACCAGGATCACCGTCGCCGCGAGGGCGACGAGCCGCAGGGAGATCGCCTCGCGGTCCAGCATCAGCGCCACCAGCACGACCGCGGTCATGAAGAAGGCCCGCTGGGTCGGCACCGTGGCACCGGCCAAAAGCAGATAGACGAACGCCATGACGAGGCCCGCCAGTGCCGCCACCCGGTGCGCCTGGACGCGCACCGCCAGCCACGGGACGAGGCAGATGGCGTAGCGCAGGAGCACGAAGGTGGTGCCGGCGACGAGCCCGACGTGCAGCCCGGAGATGGCGAGCAGATGGGCAAGGCCCGAGCCCTGCATCGCGTCCCAGACAGATTCGGGAATGTCGCCCCTGAGCCCGGTCGTGACCGCCGCCGCGACCGCGCCGGCATCGCCCGGCACCGTCGCCACCACGTGCTGCGCGATCCAGCGGCGCAACTCGGCGATGCGCCACGCGTCGCGCCCGGCGGCTCTGTCGACGCGCTCGACCTCGCCGAAGACGTAGCCGACCGCACCCAGCTCCTGGAAATGCGCCCAGTGGGCGAAGTCGAAGGCACCGGGCATGACCGGTTCGGACGGCGGCAGGAACCGGGCGCGGGCCCGGACCCGATCGCCGACGTGGACGACCTCGGCGAGTTGGCGGACCGTGACCCGCAGCCGCCTTGGCGGTTCGCCGCGAAAGCCCTCCAGCCGTTCGACCCGGAGCGTCAGGCGGGCACCGTCCTCGCGCGGTTCGACCAGCTCGACGATGCCCGTGACCACACCCACCTGCGGCCAAGCGATCTTCGGCTGATCCAGCCGGTGCGCCTGCGCCTGGGCGAGGGCGAAGCCGAGCGCCGCGATTGCGAGACCGAGAACCAGGGCGCGCGGACTCGGCCGGCCGAGCCGGAGCGCGCCTGCCGCCAGCGCCAGCGCGAGGCCGGCTGCGACATGGCCCCACCAGACCGGCGGCTCGAAGGCAAGGCCGTGGTAGACGGTAATGCCGAGGGCGAGCGCCACCGGCAGCCCCAGCAGCCAGCGGTGCTGTTCGACCGCGAGCGCCAGGGCGAGCCGCCGCGCCGCCCGCCGCCACGCCCCGGCGGTGCGTTTCGCCGCCGCGTCGATCGTGCTATCCCCTGCCACCCGCAAATCGGCCGGCCTTCGAGGTTTCACCAGTGACCGTTATCACACGCTTTGCCCCCTCGCCCACGGGATTTCTCCATATAGGCGGAGCGCGGACGGCGCTATTCAACTGGCTTTACGCACGCCACCACGGCGGCACGTTCCTGCTGCGCATCGAGGACACCGACCGGCAGCGCTCGACCCCGGAGGCGATCGACGCGATCTTCGACGGTCTCGACTGGCTGGGCCTGGACGCCGACGAGAAGCCCGTCTTCCAGTTCGACCGCCGGGCGCGGCACGCCGAGGTGGCCCACCAGCTGCTCGCCGAGGGCAAGGCCTATCGCTGCTGGTGCACCCAGGAGGAGTTGGCGGCGATGCGCGAGCGGGCGCGCGAGGAAAAGCGCCCGATCCGCTACGACGGAACGTGGCGCGACCGCGACCCGGCCGAAGCACCGGCGGGTCTCGACCCGGTGATCCGGATCAGGATGCCGCAGGACGGCGAGACGGTGATCGAGGACGCGGTGCAGGGTCGGGTCACCGTGCAGAATGCCGAACTCGACGACATGGTGCTGCTGCGCGCCGATGGCACGCCGACCTACATGCTGTCGGTGGTGGTGGACGACCACGACATGGGCGTCACCCACGTCATCCGCGGCGACGACCACCTGAACAACGCCTTTCGTCAGGCCCAGGTGTTCCTGGCGATGGGCTGGGCGTTGCCGGTCTTTGCCCATATCCCGCTGATCCACGGGCCGGACGGTGCGAAGCTCTCGAAGCGGCACGGTGCGCTCGGCGTCGATGCCTATCGCGACATGGGCTTTCTGCCGGAAGCGATGCGCAACTACCTGGTGCGGCTGGGGTGGGCGCACGGCGACGACGAGATCATTTCGACCGAGCAGGCGATCGCGTGGTTCGACCTCGATGCCTGCGGCCGCTCCGCCGCCCGCTTCGACATGGACAAGCTCACCGCGCTGAACGCGCACTATCTCCGCCTGCGCGACGACGGCGAACTGGTCGACCTGATCGCGCCCCGCCTCGAGGCCATGGGGCTCCGCGTGGATGCGACCGGCATGGCACGGCTGCGGGGGGGCATGGGCGGGCTCAAGCAGCGTGCCCGCCGTCTCGACGATCTCGCGGAGGCGGCCGCCTTCTACGTCGTGCAGCGGCCCATCCCGCTCGACGACAAGGCCGCCAAGCTGCTCGACGGCGAGGCGGTGCAGCGGCTCCGCTACTACCGCGACCGCCTCGTGGCGGACGCGCCCGCCTTCGACGAGGCGTCGCTCGAAGCCCATGCGCGCGGCACGGCCGAGGCGCTCGGCGTCGGCTTCGGCAAGCTCGCCCAGCCTTTGCGTGCGGCGCTGACCGGACGCGGCGTGTCGCCGGGCCTGTTCGAGGTGATGGCGGTGCTGGGAGCGGACGAGGTCCGGGGGCGGCTGGACGACGTGCTGGGTTGACCCGGGCCGTCAGGCGGCGGCGATGGCCACGTCCGGCGCGGGCGTAGCCGGCAGGACGAATTCGACCTGCAGGATGCGCGGGTCGCCGAGAACCTCGCTGACCCAGGCCCTCGCGGCGGCGGCGTCGGGAAACCGTTTCGTCTCCGCAATCCGTCCCGTCCGGTCGCGGGCTACACAGATGACGGGTTGGGCCGACATGTACCAAGTCTCTCCTTCGCCGATGACGTCTGCGCACTCCTGGCGCCGACCGCCTTTATATATGATCGCCGAATATAAAGGTCAATAATTATTAAACAAAGCATTTGATGTAATTTTTTGTTTTAATCTTTATTGGCGATGTCACGGAGTGTCGAGGGCGGTCGACAAGTGGCCTGGTTTTGCAGAGTGCTTGGCGACGACGTGACAGGCAGGGCGTGCCAGCCACCGCACCGGCTGCCGTTGCCCCGCGCAGAATGCGACCAAGGGACCGGCCGAGGGTCGAATTGAAGGGCCGATCCGCCCTCACTATGGTCCGGCCTCCATCGTGCATCGCAACACGCGATGATGACGTGGCAAGGACATGGAGGAGGAGAGGGGCCATGGGCGAGACCGCGGCGACCCCCACGGTTACAGTGGCGATCGGTGGCGAAGCGAAGACCGAGATGCCGGTCCTGTCGGGATCGGTCGGGCCGGACGTCATCGACATCCGCAAGCTCTACGGCAGCACGGGCTGCTTCACCTATGATCCGGGCTTCACGTCCACCGCCTCCTGTCGTTCGCGGATCACCTACATCGACGGTGACGAGGGCGTCCTCCTGCACCGCGGCTATCGGATCGAGGACCTCGCCGAAAAGAGCGACTTCCTCGAGGTCGCCTATCTCATCCTGTTCGGCGAACTGCCGACCGCGGCCGAAAAGGCCGAATTCGTCCATGGCGTGACCTATCACACCATGGTCAACGAACAGATCATCAACCTGATGCGCGGCTTCCGCCGCGACGCCCACCCCATGGCCGTGATGATCGCCATGGTCGGCGCCCTCTCGGCCTTCTATCACGAAGACCTCGACATCAACGATCCGCACAACCGGCTGATCGCCACCTATCGCCTCGTCGCCAAGATCCCGACCATCGCCTCGCTGGCCTTCAAGTACTCGATGGGCCAGCCGTTCATGTATCCGCAGAACCACCTGAACTACGCGGAGAACTTCCTCTACATGATGTTCGCGGTGCCGTGCGAATCCTACAAGGTCGATCCGGTGCTGGCGAAGGCACTCGACCGGATCTTCATCCTGCACGCCGATCACGAGCAGAACGCCTCGACCTCGACGGTGCGCCTGGTCGGCTCCACCGGCGCCTCGCCCTATGCGGCGATCTCGGCGGGCATCGCCTCGCTGTGGGGACCGGCCCATGGCGGCGCCAACGAGGCGGTGGTGCAGATGCTGACCGAGATCGGCTCGGTCGAGCGGATTCCGGAATTCATCCGCCGCGCCAAGGACAAGGACGACCCGTTCCGCCTGATGGGCTTCGGCCACCGCGTCTACAAGAACTACGACCCGCGCGCCGGCGTGCTCAAGTCCAGCGCCGATCAGGTGCTCGATCTGCTCGGTCAGAAGCACAACCCGAAGCTGGCGATCGCCAAGGAATTGGAAAAGATCGCGCTGCAGGACGACTATTTCCAGGAGCGCAAGCTGTTCCCCAACGTCGATTTCTATTCGGGGATCATCCTGGAGGCGATGCGAATTCCGACCTCGATGTTCACGGCGATCTTCGCGCTGGCGCGGACCGTCGGCTGGGCGGCGCAGTGGAACGAGATGATCGAGGACCCCGAGCAGAAGATCGGCCGGCCCCGCCAGCTCTACGTCGGCGAGCCCCAGCGCGCGTTCGTCCCGATCGAGCAGCGTGGCTGAGCCGGACCGGTCCCCGTTCGTGGCGCCGCTTCAACCCTTCGAAGCGGTTGCCGCGGGTGGGGGCGTTCGTCATGGTCGTGGACCTCGATCACGGCGGCTGTCCGGTAACGGCTCGATACAGTGGGGAGGTGCTGCCGCCGGCACGCTCATCGAAAGACCAAGACCATGCTGACCATCGACCTCGACAAAGTCCGTTTCGTCATCGTGAAGGCGCGGGTCTTCGACGCCGACATGGAAAGGGGTGACGAGGACGACGAGTTGCATGCGGTGGGTGCCCACACCTCCGACGAACTCCTCGAGGACGAGGACCTGGAGGAGGGCGAGGAGGAGGACCCCGTCTACGACGAGCTGCGCGAGATGATCAACGACCTGAACGAGGACGAGCAGGTCGAACTCGTGGCCCTCGCCTGGGTGGGCCGCGGCAGCTACAGCGCCGACGAATGGGAGAGCGCGGTCGAGGAGGCCCAGCGCGCGCACAACCGCCGCACCGCCGAATATCTGCTCGGCATGCCGCTGCTCGCGGACTACCTCGCCGAAGGCCTCGCCGCGTTCGGGGAGAGCATCGAGGGCTGAGCACGCCGCTCGCAGGCGCGCGGCCGCCCGGTACCGAGCGGCGCCGTCCATCGCACCGCCAAGCCAAAAGCAAAACGGGTGGGCGCCGACCCCTGGACATCGACCTTCGCGCTGGCGGCCACCACGGCGTGGCTCGCGGGGCTGGTGCGCGGCTTTTCCGGCTTCGGCGCGGCCATGATCCTGGTTCCGGTGCTGGCGGCGCTCTACGGGCCGCGGATGGCGGTGCCGGTCATGCTGCTGGTGGACGTCGTGCTGACCGTGCCGATGGTGGTGCGCGCGGTGCCGCGCAGCGCGTTGTCCGAGGTGAGGCCGCTGCTGCTGGGCTTCGCCCTCCTGCTGCCCGTCGGCCTCTGGGTGCTGGTGGTCGCGGATCCGGTGGTCCTGACCCGGGCGATGGCCGTGCTCGTGCTCCTGGTCGCCCTGGCCCTGGCGCTCGGCCTGCGCCGGCGGCGCGCGCCGGGCCTCGCGGCGACGATCGCCACGGGCGGGCTTGCCGGGCTGCTGTTGGGCTCGACCGGCATCGGTGGTCCGCCGGTCATCCTGTTCTGGCTGAGCGGAGACGACGGCGCGGTGCGCACCCGCGCCAACATCGTCGCCTTCTTCGGCTGCACGGGTGTAGTCGCTCTGCTCGGCTACGGTGCCGTGGGCATCCTCACCCTCGAGGTCCTGGCCCTCGCCGTGGCCCTCATGCCGGCCTACGCGCTCGGCCTCTGGCTCGGCAGCCGCGTCTTCGGCCTCGCCGACGACGGCGTCTACCGCCGCGCGGCCTTGGCCATCATCGCCCTGGTCGGTCTCGCGACCCTGCTCGGTGCCTGACGCGCGTTACCCCTCGCCCATGTGCAGCACCATGTGGGCCACCTCGGGGTCGTCGGAGCGCTGGCGCTCGAAGCCGAGCCGCTCGCACATCTTGAGCATGGCGCTGTTCTCGTTCAGCACCTCGCCGAACACTTGGTGCACGCCCGTGCGGTGCGCGTGCTCGATGATCTCCTGCATCAGGCGCAGGCCGAGGCCACGGCCCTTGATGTCGGAGCGGGTCATCACCGCGTATTCGGCGCGGTGCCGGTCGGGGTCGGCGTGCAGGCGGCCCACGCCCCACATGCCGTCGTTCTGACCGTTCACCGCATGGGCGACGAAGGCCATCTCGCGGTCGTAGTCGATCTGGGTGAGGCGGGCGGCGAGCGCCGGCGGCAGCTGCTTCATCGCCGTGAAGAACCGCATCCTGAGGTCCTCCAGGTTCGAGCGGCCGATCATCTCGTGCAGTTCCGCCGCATCGTCCGGGCGGATCGGCCGCAGCTCGACCGGTGTGCCGTCGCGCAGCGTCACCAGCTTTTCCAGTTCGCGCGGATAGGGGCGAATGGCGAGGCGGGCGGTGCCCGGCCGTTCCGGCCGTGCCACGCGGATCCGCGCGTCCAGCGCCAGCACGCCGTTGGCGTTGGCGAGGATCGGATTGACGTCGATCTCGTCGATCAGGTCGATGTCGGCGATCATCTGGCCGAGCTTGACCAGGGCGAGCGCGATCTGGTCCATCGCCGCCGGCGGCTTGGTCCGATAGCCCTCGAGGAGGCGGTGGACCCGCGTCTCGCGGATCATCTCGTGGGCGAGTTCCAGATTGAGCGGCGGCAGGGCGACCGACCGGTCGCGCAGCGCCTCCACGGCGATGCCGCCCGCGCCGAACAGCAGCACCGGGCCGAACAGCGGGTCGGTCTTGGCGCCGATGATCAGCTCGGTGCTGTCCGGCATCGTCACCATTTCCTGGACGCTGAAGCCCTCGATCCGGGCGTCGGGGGCGCGCTCGCGCACCCGCTTGAGCATCGTCTCCGCCGCCCGGCGCACGCTCTCCGCGCCCTCCAGCCCGAGTTGCACGCCGTCCACGTCGGACTTGTGGAGAATGTCGGGCGAGAGGATCTTGAGCGCCACCTTCATGCCCATCCTGGCGCCCACCCGCCCGGCCTGCTCGGGGGTGGCGGCGGTCTGGGTGCGCACGACGGGGATGGCGTAGGCCGCGAGCAGCCGCTTCGATTCCGGCTCGGTCAGCCAGTCGCGGTCGACCGCGAGCGCCTCCTCGCACAGCGCCCGGGCGGCCGCCACGTCGGTCTGCGGCGCCGGATCGACCCCGGTCGGCGACTGCAGCAGCAGTTCCTGGTTGCGGTGATGCGCGACCAGATGGCTGAAGCCCTGAATGGCGTCCTCGGGCGTGTCGTAGGTCGGGATGCGCGCCTCGCCGAAGCGGCGCCGTGCGGCGCGCGGCGTCTCCTTGCCGAGCCAGCAGGTGAGCACCGGCCGGCGGCGCTTCTTGACCGTGCCGATCACCGCATCGGCGCAGGCGTCGATCCGCTCGGCCGTGGTCGGGCTGTTGAGCACCAGCACCGCGTCGAGCGTGTCGTCCTGCAGGAGCGTACCGAGGGCTGCTGCATAGCGCTCGGCGTCGGCGTCGGCGGCAATGTCGATCGGGTTTTCCACCGAGCAGATCGCCGGCAGCAGCTCGCGGAGCCGGCCGCGGGTCGCGTCGGACAGGGGCGCCATCCGGCAGCCGGTCCGGACCAGCGCGTCGGTCGCGAGCACGCCCATGCCGCCGCCGTTGGACAGAATTGCGAGGCGGTCACCCTTGACGCGCAGGCCCATGCCCAGCGTCTCGACGGCGGCGAAGACCTCGTTCAGGTCGTCGACCCGCAACATGCCGGCGCGGCGGAACGCGGCGCTGTAGACGTCGTCCTCGCCGGTCAGGGTGCCGGTGTGCGAGCGGGCGGCCTGGGCGCCCTCGGCACTCCGCCCGGTCTTGATCACCACCACCGGCTTGGTGCGCGAGGCGGCGCGGGCGGCCGACATGAACTTGCGGGCGTCGGTCAGCCCTTCCATGTGCAACAGGATGGCGCGGGTCTTGGGATCGGCGAGCCAGTAGTCGAGCAGGTCGCCGAAGTCGACGTCGGCCATGTCGCCCGCCCCGACCAGATAGCTGAAGCCCACGCCCCGATAGCTCGCCCAGTCCACGACCGTGCTCATCACCGCCCCGGACTGCGCGACGAAGGCGAGGGAGCCCGCGAGCGGCGGCTTGTGGATGAAGCTCGCGTTCAGGCGCTGCTCGGGGACGACCAGCCCCATGCAATTGGGGCCGACGATGCGCATCAGGTGCGGCTTGGCGGCATCCAGCATCCGTTGCTGCAGGGCGCGGCCCTCCTCGCCCAGTTCGGCGAAGCCCGGCGAGAGGACGACCGCACCGCGCGTGCCCTGCCGGCCGAGCGTGTCGATCAGCTCGGGCACGCTGTGCGGTGGCGTGGCGATCACCGCGAGCTCGGGGGCGACCGGCAGGTCGGTCACCTGGGCATAGGTCATCACCCCGCGCACCGCCCACTCGTCGGGCGTCACGGGCAGGATGGGGCCCTCGAAGCCTCCCCCGATGAGGTTGTCGGCCACGACCGCCCCGAGGGTTCCGGGGGTATTGGTGGCGCCGATCAGGGCGATCGAGGACGGCTTGAAGACGGCTTCGAGATTGCGGACCGACATCGATCAATCTCTGGAGGAGCGACGAGACAGCGCCATGCTGCAGCGCAGCATATTGCAATGCAACATAAGGGTCTTCCACCCCGTTTGCCAAGACACCTCGAACAAGTGTTTCACATGGCAGGCATGTGAGCGTCCAGGCGC
>JBMCMJ010000009.1:0-23479 GCA_048615135.1 Pseudomonadota bacterium | reverse complement strand
CTCGTCCGCCGCCGCGGCACCGCCGCTCTGGATCACGTGATCGAATCGATCGTCCGGCATGGCGACGAGGCCGTCCCGCTGGCCGCGCGGATCCTCGCCGACCTGCCGAGCGATGCCGTGCACGAGGCGCTCGCCCGTCGTCTCGCCCTGGCCGCCAACCGTAAGCGGCAATTGGCGTTGTTGCGCCTGAGCGATGCCGTGTTGATGGCGTCCCGACCGTCCGCCATGGCCGCCTGAGAGGCGCGGGGCGGGTTTTTTTGTCATCGTTCCGTCACGGAACGTCGCTACGCAGGCGGCGGTGACAACGGGAGGATGCGATGCATCGTTCAGCTCTCTTCGCCGCCGCGGCAGCGCTTGCCGTGGGTGGTTTCGGTGCGACCGCGTCGGCGCAGACCGAAGTGGTCTTCTGGCATGCGATGGGCGGCGAGTTGGGTGAGAAGACCCAGGCGCTGGCCGACGGCTTCAACGCCAGCCAGGACGAGTTCGTCGTGCGCGCCGAGTACCGCGGCAACTACACCGAGACGATGACCGGGGCCATCGCCGCCTTCCGTGCCCGCCAGCAGCCGCACATCGTCCAGGTCTTCGAGGTCGGCACCGCCACCATGATGGCCGCCGAGGGCGCCATCTATCCGGTCTATCAACTGATGGACGACAGCGGCGTCGAGTGGAACCCGGACGACTATCTGGCCTCGGTGGTGGGCTACTACACCACCTCGGACGGCCGGTTGCTGTCGATGCCCTTCAACAGTTCGACCCCGGTGATGTATTACAACAAGGACCAGTTCGCCGCCGCCGGGCTCGACCCCGAGCAGCCGCCGCGGACCTGGGCCGAGATGAGCGAGGCGATCGACGCGCTCCAGGCTTCGGGCGTGTCGTGCGGCTTCACCACCGCGTGGCAGAGCTGGGTGCAGATCGAGAACTTCTCGGCTTGGCACGACGTGCCGCTCGGCACCCTGGAGAACGGTTTCGCCGGCCTCGGAACCGAGTTGGTCTTCAACACCACGCCCGTTGTCGACCACATCGCCATGCTCGCCGAGTGGCAGGAGACGAAGAAGTTCGACTATGGCGGTCGCCGCGGCGACAGTGCGCCCAAGTTCTATTCGGGCGAGTGCGCCATGTACATGAACAGCTCCGCCGGCTACGCGGGCGTCAAGGCCAATGTCGATTTCGACTTCGGCATCGCGATGCTGCCCTATCACGACGATGTCGTAGACGAGCCGCAGAACACGATCATCGGTGGTGCCACGTTGTGGGTGCTGCAGGGGCACGACCCCGAGGAGTACGAAGGCGTCGCCGAGTTCTTCAACTATCTGGCCCGGCCCGACGTGCAGGCGCAGTGGCACCAGGAGACCGGCTATCTGCCGATCACCTACAGCGCCTACGAGCTGAGCGAGGAGCAGGGCTTCTACGCGGCCAATCCCGGCACCGACACCTCGATCCGGCAGATGACCCTCAACGAGCCGACCGAGAACTCGAAGGGTCTGCGGTTCGGCAGCTTCGTGCAGATCCGCGACATCATCAACGAGGAGCTGGAGGCCGTCTGGAGCGGGCAGAAGTCCGCCCAGCAGGCGCTCGACGATGCGGCCCGGCGCGGCAACGAGCTGCTCCGGCAGTTCGAGGCCGCCAACGGCTGACGGCCGAAGGGCCCGGTGCCACCGGTACCGGGCCCGCTCCGCCCATGCACAAGCGCGTCACCTTCGACCAGAAGCTGTTGCCCTATCTGTTGGTGGCACCGCAGATGGTCATCACCCTGGTCTTCTTCATCTGGCCCGCCTCGCAGGCACTCTGGACCTCGACCCAGCGCGAGGACGCGTTCGGCCTGCGCCGCGAATTCGTCGGCTTCGCCAATTTCGAGCGCCTGCTGAACGATCCGAACTACCTCGAAAGCCTCGTCACGACCTTCGTGTTCGCGGCCGCCGTGACCACCTCGGTGCTGGTCTTGGGCCTCCTGCTCGCGGCCATGGCCGATCGGATCATCCGCGGCATCACCGCCTACCGCACCCTGTTGATCTGGCCCTACGCGGTGGCCCCGGTGGTGGCCGGCGTGCTCTGGCTGTTCATGTTCAACCCGTCGATCGGCATCATCGCCTACGCCCTGCAGGGCATCGGCATCGACTGGAACCATCATCTGAGCGGCACGCACGCCCTGATCCTGGTGATCGTGGCCGCCACCTGGAAGCAGGTCGCTTATGCCTTCCTCTTCTTTCTTGCGGCCATGCAGTCGATCCCCAAGAGCCTGATCGAGGCGGCGGCGATCGACGGGGCGGGCCCGTGGAAGCGCTTCGCCACCATCGTCTTCCCGCTGATCGCGCCGACCACGTTCTTTTTGTTGGTGGTGACGCTGGTCTACGCCTTCTTCGACACCTTCCCGATCATCGACGCCATCACCTCGGGCGGCCCGGCGCGCGCCACCGAAATCCTCGTCTACAAGGTCTACCGCGACGGCTTCATCGCCCTCGACCTGGGCTCGTCGGCAGCGCAGAGCGTGATCCTCATGCTGATCGTCATCGCCCTCACCGTCGTCCAGTTCCGCTTCGTCGAGAAGAAGGTGCAGTACCAGTGATCGAGAAGACCCGCGGCCTCGATCTGCTCTCGCACCTGATCGTGCTCGGCGGCATCGCGCTGGTGGCCTTTCCCCTGTGGCTCGCCTTCGTCGCCTCGACCCATGGACCGGGTGCCCTTTTCCGCCCGCCTTTGCCGCTCTGGCCGGGCGACCAGATGTTGGAGAACTACCGGTCGGTGCTGACCGGCGGGGTGAGCGAGGCGCGGAGCGCCCCGGTCGGCCTCATGCTGCTCAACTCGCTGGTCATGGCGTTGGCCATCGCCGTCGGCAAGATCGCCATCTCCCTCCTGTCCGCCTTCGCCATCGTCTATTTCCGCTTTCCGCTGCGGATGCTCTGCTTTTGGACGATCTTCATCACACTCATGCTGCCGGTCGAGGTGCGGATCCTGCCGACGTACCAGGTCGCGGCCGACCTGAACCTGTTGAACAGCTATACCGGCCTCGTCCTGCCGATCATCGCCTCGGCGACGGCCACCTTTCTGTTCCGCCAGTTCTTCCTCACGGTGCCCGACGAGTTGACCGAGGCGGCGCGGATCGACGGCGCCGGGCCGATGAAGTTCTTCCGCGATATCCTGTTGCCCCTGTCGAAGGTGAACATCGCCGCACTCTTCGTGATCATGTTCATCTACGGCTGGAACCAGTATCTCTGGCCGCTCCTGATCACCACCGGCGATTCCATGACCACGATCGTCATGGGCATCAAGCGGATGGTGCAGGTGCCGGACGGCCAGCCGCCCTGGCACGAGGTCATGGCGGTCACCATGCTGGCCCTCCTCCCGCCCGTGGTCGTCATCGTCTTGATGCAGCGGTGGTTCGTGAAGGGCCTGATCGAGACGGAGAAGTGACTTGGCGATCGTAGCGGTCGAAAACGTGGTGAAGTCCTTCGGCCCCGTCGAGGTGCTGAAGGGCGTGGACGTCGCCATCGCCGACGGCGAGATGCTGGTGATCCTCGGCGCCTCCGGCTGCGGCAAGACCACCCTGTTGCGCGTGATCGCCGGGCTGGAGACGGTCACGTCCGGGACCATTCGGATCGGCGCGCGGGTGGTGAACGACGTCGAGCCGAAGGATCGCGACATCGCGATGGTCTTCCAGAACTACGCGCTCTACCCGCACATGAAGGTCTACGACAACATGGCCTACGGCCTGCGCAACCGCGGGATGGCCCGGCCCGAGATCGACCGCCGTGTGAAGGAAGCCGCCCAACTCCTTGGCCTGCATGAGCTTTTGGAGCGCAAGCCACGCCAGCTCTCGGGCGGCCAACGGCAGCGGGTGGCGATGGGTCGGGCGATCGTGCGCGAGCCCGCGGTCTTCCTGTTCGACGAGCCGCTTTCCAACCTCGATGCCGCACTCCGCGCCCAGATGCGGGTCGAGATCCGCCAGTTGCAGAAGCGGCTCGCCACCACCGGCATCTTCGTCACCCACGATCAGGTCGAGGCGATGACCATGGCCGACCGGATCATGTTGATGAACGGCGGCAAGGTCGAGCAGATCGGTCCGCCCATGGACCTCTACGGCAAGCCCGCCAGCCGCTACGTCGCCACGTTCATCGGCGCGCCGCGGATGAACCTCCTCGAAGGCGTGCTGGGCGCCGATGGTCGGACGTTCGAGGGCCAGGGGCTGCGCCTCGACCTGCCGGAGGCACGCTCCGCCTGGGCGGGCCGCCCCCTCACCCTCGGTATCCGCCCCGAGCACGTCCATTTGGCCGGCGGCAACGGCGAGGTGGGGTTTCGGCTGCCGGTACGGCTGGTCGAACGGCTGGGCGCCGATCAGGTGGTGTTCGGTGATCTGGAGGGCGGCGAGCCCTTCCTCGTCCGGCTGCCGGGTGGGCTCGACATCCGCGAGGGGCAGGTCCTCGACCTCGCGGTCGAGCCCGCCAGCCTGCATCCCTTCGATGCCACGAATGGGGTTCGTCTGCCCGACTGGCAGGCGCCGCTCGCCGCCTGAGCGGGTCGGGGCTGCGCCGCACGGGGCTGGTCCGAGGCGGGGTGCTCGAGCTAGGACGGCGTTTTCCCCGAACGGACCGGACCATGCACGACACGAACGCGATGCTCGACGGCCTCCGGGTCTGGGTCGAGCACGAGACCCCGACCTCCGACCCCGAGGCGGTCAACCGCCTCTCCCGCCACATCGAGGGCCTGTTCGAGGGCCTCGGTGCCAGCGCCACCCGCGTTGCCGGCCGCGACGGGCGCGGCGATCATCTGGTGATCGAGAGCCCCTGGGGCAGCGACGACGGGGCGGTCGTCATCCTCTGCCATATCGACACCGTGCACCCGATCGGCACGCTGGCGATCAACCCGTTCCGCGTCGAGGGCGACAAGGCGTTCGGCCCCGGCATCTACGACATGAAAGGCGGCGGCTACCTCGCCTATCAGGTCTATCGGGACCTGGCGGGCAAGGCCCTGCACAATCAGCGGAAACTCAAGATTCTCTACTCCGCCGACGAGGAGGTCGGGAGCCCGACCTCACGCGCCCTGATCGAGGGGCTCGCCACCGACGCCTCGGCCGTGCTGGTCTGCGAGCCTGCTCGGGACGGCGGCAAGGTGGTGGTGGCGCGGCGCGGCGTTGCCCGCTACGTGGCCAAGTTCCACGGGCGTCCCGCGCATTCCGGCTCCCGGCACGCCGAGGGCCGCAGCGCCATCAAGGAGATGGCGAAGCAGATCGTCGACTGGGAGGCGATGACCGACTACGCCCGCAACCTCTCGGTCAATGTCGGCATGGTCGAGGGCGGCACCGCGTTCAACGTCGTCTCCGAACACGCGACGGCCTATGTCGACATCCGCGTGCCGAACCCCGAGGTGGCGGCCGAGGCCCTCGCCCGGTTCGAGGCGAGCCGCACGTATGATCCGGACGTGACCATGACCTTGTCGGGCGGGCTCAACCGGCCGGCCCTGCCGATCAACGCCGGCACCCAGGGGCTGTTCGACCGGGCGGCGCCGATCGCCCGGCGCCACGGCTTCACCCTCGACGGCGTCGCCACGGGCGGCGGCAGCGACGGCAACTTCACCTACGACAAGGCGCCGACCCTCGACGGTCTCGGGGTGGACGGCGACGGCGCCCACACCACCTGGGAGCACATCCGCGTCTCGTCGCTGGTCGAGCGCGCGGGCTTCCTCCTCGACCTGACGAGCGAACTCGTCGGCGCCTGATGGCGGAGGTGCGCATCGGCGACCTGGTCGTGCGCGACCGGGTCGGCATGCCGTCGGTCATCGAGGCCGTGGCCGGCCAACTCCTGGCCCTGCCCGGCGTCGATCCGAGCCTGTTCCAGCGCATCACCCTCAGCCCCAAGCGGGTCGGCGTCGTCCACGGCAAGTGCCGCTATCCGAGGCCGGCCAAGGGCAACCGGCCGGGTGCCGAGTTGCGCGCCCAGGGCTACGTCATCACCGCCGCCGTGCGTCCCGAGCGCTGGGTCTATCCGGCGGGGCTCGCCCATTGGGGAGCACTCCGGGCACCGCGCACCAAGCAGGGCTGGCGGAGCGGGCCCGTGGTGTACGGCTTCGCCGATCCGGAAAGCGCTGCCGGCTTCGTGCTGGCCCACGAGTTTGCCCATGTGGCGCTGCGCCAGAAATGGGTGGCGGTGAAAAACACCGAAGCCGTCACCAATGCCCTCGCCGTGCACTGGTGCAAGGCGGTCGGGCTGCAGGTGCGGACGCAGCCCGCGACGCGCGGCGCCAAGCTCGTTCCGGCGGTCGAGGTGCTGGGCGTCGATCGACCGCGACAGGGCTGGCTGTTGTGGTGAGGAAATGGTCGGAGTGGCGTGATTCGAACACGCGGCCCCCGCCTCCCGAAGACGGTGCTCTACCAGGCTGAGCTACACTCCGACACGTCGCCATTCGTGGGCGGCTCGGGTCACCGCGGACGACGAGGCTGTCAGTAGGCGCGTTCGATGCAGAAATCAACCAGCTCGAGCATGGCTTCGCGCTCCGGGCAGGGGGCGAAGCGATCGAGGGCGCGGCGCGCCTGCTCGCCGTAGCTTTCCGCCCGGCGGACCGTGAGGCCGATGGCGTCGTGCCGGCGCAACAGCCGCATCGCCTCGGCGAAGTCACCGTCGCGTCGGTCGTCGGTCTCGAGCACCCGCCGCCAGAAGGCCTTCTCGGTCTCGTCGCCCTGGGCGAAGGCGATCGCCACCGGCAGGGTCACCTTGCCGTCGGCGAAGTCGTCACCGACCGTCTTGCCCAGCGCCTGCTGCTCGGCGCCGTAGTCGAGGGCGTCGTCGATCAGCTGGAAGGCGATACCCAGGCAACGGCCGTAATCGGCGAGCGCATCGCTGTCGGCCGCCGGCCGCGCGGCCACCACGCCGCCGATCCGCGCCGCCGCCTCGAACAGCTTCGCCGTCTTCGCCTCGATCATGGCGAAATAGGCGTCCTCGGTGGTGGTGCTGTCGTTGGCGGTCAAAAGCTGCATGACCTCGCCCTCGGAGATCACCGCCGACGCCTCGGACAGGATGCGCAGCACCTCCAGGCTGCCGTCCGCCACCATCACCTGAAAGGCCCGGCTGAACAGGAAATCCCCCACCAGGACCGGCGCCTTGTTGCCCCAGATGGCGTTCGCCGTGGCCCGGCCCCGGCGCAGATCGCTCGCGTCGACCACGTCGTCGTGCAGCAGCGTGGCGGTGTGGATGAACTCGACACAAGCGGCGAGGTTGACGTGGCGGTCGCCTCGATAGCCGCACAGCCGGGCGGAGATCAGGGTCAGGATCGGACGGATGCGCTTGCCGCCGGCCGCGACCAGATGCTGCGCCAGTTGCGGGATGAGCGCCACCGGGCTCTGCATCTCGGCGATGATCACCGTGTTGACCCGGATCAACTCGTCGCGGACCAAGTCCTGCAGCCGTTCCAGGCGGTCGCGCGAGACCAGGGGGTCCCGGGCCGTCGCGGGTCGTGCGCTCACGCGGGGTGTCCTCTGCTGACGAAAGCTGGCTTCCTGCTACCATGACCGTCGAACCCGACGCAAACCGAGTTGCCGGAAGGACGGCGTTTCCCGAGGCCTGCCATGACCGAACTGTTGCGCTCGAACGACCTCGTCTACCTCTCCTGGGCCTGTGCGACACTGGCGGCGCACGGCATCGAGGCACTCGTCCTCGACCAGCACACCTCGGCCATCGAGGGCAGCATCGGCGCCATTCCGCGCCGCCTCGTGGTGGCGAGCGAGGACGCCTCCAGGGCGCGCTGGGTGCTCGAGACCGCCGCTGTCGACCGCACGACCGGTGACTGACCCGGACTGGACCGACAACGCCTTTTTGGGGGGACGGCTGCACCTTCGCCAACCGGCGCTGGGCTATCGGATCGCCATCGATCCGCTGCTGCTCCAGGCGGCACTGGAGATCGGGCAGGGCGCCCGGGTGCTCGATCTCGGCAGTGGGGTGGGCGGTGCGGCCCTGCCGCTCGCCTGGCGACGAGCGGACCTGCACGTCACGGGACTGGAGCGCGAACCTCCGCTCGCCGCGGCGATGCGTCGCAACATCGAGACGAACCGGCTCGACGGGCGGGCCGCGGTCGTCGTGGGCGATGCCGCCGCCCCGCCCTTCCGCCCGCGGAGCTTCGATGCGGTGCTGACCAACCCGCCCTACCTGGCGCCCGGCCGGGCGACACCGCCGAAGACGCCGCTCGGCCGCCGGGCCCGGCAGGAGACGACGCTGGATCTGGCGGCCTGGCTCGCGAGCGCCGCCGCGCTGGTGCGTCCCGGCGGGCAGGTTCTCGTGGTGCACCGGGCCGACCGGTTGGGCGAATTGGCGGCGGCGATGGAGCGGTTCGGTGGCGGCATCGAGGTGCTGCCGGTTCGCCCCCGCGCCGGCCGGCCGGCGCGGCGGGTGCTGGTCCGCACGCGGGTCGGCCGCACGCGACCGAGCCGCCTCCTCGCGGGCCTGGACCTGCACGGTCCGGATGGCCACTTCACCGAGGGCGCCGACCGCATCCTGCGCGATGGCGGGGCACTTTCCTGGGAGCAGGCATGACGACGACCCACAAGGCGGCGCTGAGCCGTCATTGGTGGCAACGCAAACCCTCGATCACCGCGGTGCGGCTCGAAGGGGTGATCACGGCGGGTGGGCTGCGCGGCAGCGGGCTCAACCTGTTTGCCGTCGACCGCGCCCTGCAGGCGGCCTTTCGCCATCGCCGCGCGCTCGAAGTGGCACTGTTCGTGAACAGCCCCGGCGGAGCCCCCGTCCAGGCGGCCTACATCCACGACCGCATCCGCTGGCTGGCCGAACGCCACCGCAAGCGCGTCACCGTCTTCGTCGAGGACATCGCCGCTTCCGGCGGCTACTGGATCGCCCTCGCCGGCGACGAGATCGTGGCGGCACCCAGTTCGATCGTGGGCTCGATCGGCGTCATCACCGCAGGCTTCGGCTTCGATCGGGCGCTGGAGCGCTTGGGGATCGATCGCCGCCTCTACGCGACGGGGGCCCACAAGGGTATGCTCGACCCCTTCCGCGCCGAAGACGCGGACGACGTCGCGATCCTGGAAGACCTCCACGCCGATACCTACCGGCTGTTCGTCGACCTCGTCCGCGAGCGCCGGGGGGATCGGCTCGATCCGGGCGCGGAGTTGTTCGACGGCCGCGTCTTCTCCGGCACACGGGGCCAGCAGGTGGGGCTGGTCGATACCGTGGGCGATCCCTTCTCCATCCTGCGCGAGCGCTACGGTCGGGACCTCAAGGTCCGCGTGTACGCGCCGCGGCCGCTGCCCTGGTGGCGCCGGCTCAGCGGCGAAAGTGCCGCGGAGCTGGCCACCCGCCTGGAGCACCGGCTGCTCTGGGCCCGCTACGGCCTTTGAGCGTTGGTACGGCGGCCGTCGATCGGCTACCCTCGCGGATCACTGATCTTCTCGGGGTGCGTATGTTCGGGTTCTCGCTGACCAAGGTGCTGGTCACCATCCTCGTGGTGGTCGCCGTCTGGCGGGCGTTCACGCTGGTGGAGCGGTTGCGCCAACCGGCGCGCGGCGCCCCTCCGCCGGGCGGCGGTCGGCGGGCGATCGACTTCCGGCCGTGCCCGCGCTGTGGCGACTACGTCGCAGCGGACGCCGAATGCCCCAAGTGCAAGGGCTCCGCTTGACCCTGCCGAGGGCGCCCCATAGTGTCCGCCGCGCTCGCCGAACGGGGACGGAACGCCGTTGTCAGCACCCAGTTTTCAAGAGTTGATCCTGCGCCTGCAGCGCTTCTGGGCGGAGCAGGGCTGTGTGATCCTGCAACCCTACGACGTCGAGGTGGGGGCCGGCACGTTCCATCCCGCCACGACGCTCCGCGCCGTCGGCCCCGAACCGTGGAAGGCCGCCTACGTCCAGCCGTCCAGGCGCCCGACCGACGGGCGCTACGGCAACAATCCCAACCGCCTCCAGCACTACTACCAGTTCCAGGTGCTCCTCAAGCCGGCGCCCGCCGATCTGCAGGAGCTCTATCTGGAGAGCCTCTTCGCGCTCGGCATCGATCCGAGCCTGCACGACCTCCGCTTCGTCGAGGACGACTGGGAAAGCCCGACCCTCGGTGCGTGGGGTCTCGGCTGGGAAGTCTGGTGCGACGGCATGGAGGTCTCGCAGTTCACCTATTTCCAGCAGGTCGGCGGCATCGACTGCCAGCCGGTCTCCGGTGAGCTGACCTACGGGCTCGAGCGGCTGGTGATGTACGTGCAGGGCGTCGAGAACGTCTACGACCTCGACTTCAACGGCGCCGGGGTCACCTATGGCGACGTGTTCCTGCAGGCGGAGCAGGAGCATTCGGCCTACAATTTCGAGATCGCCTCGATCGAACGCCTGCACCGGCACTTCGAGGACGCGGAGACCGAGTGCCATCGCATCCTCGAGCGCGGCCTGCCGCTGCCCGCCTACGACCAATGCCTGAAGGCGAGCCATCTGTTCAATCTGCTCGATGCCCGCGGTGCCATCGGCGTCAGCGAACGGGCCGGCTACATCGCCCGGGTGCGCGCCCTCGCCAAGGCCTGCTGCGAGGCGTGGCTCGCCACCCGCACCCGCAACGGAGCGGCCTGATGGCCGAGTTGCTGGTCGAACTGTTCTCCGAGGAGATCCCGGCGCGGATGCAGGCCCCGGCGACGGCGGCGCTGCGCGATCATCTGCTCGCCGCCCTGGGCGAGCGCGGCATGGCACCCGCCGCCGAGACCACGCGCAGTTTCCACACGCCGCGCCGCATCGGCCTCGTCATGGCGGGGCTGCCGGAGGCGGAGCCGCGCCGTTCCACCCGCCGGCGCGGCCCGCGCACCGATGCACCCGAGCCCGCGCAGGCAGGCTTTCGCCGCTCGCTCGAAGGGCTCGCCTACACGCTGGAGCAGGTCGAGGAAAAGAAGGGCACCTTCTGGGTGGCCGTCGTCGACGAGGGCGGCGCCCCGATCGCCGCTGTCGTGCAGGCGATCCTGGAGGAGTTCCTGCCCCGCTTTCCCTGGCCCAAGTCGATGCGCTGGGTTGCGGGCGACGCCCGCTGGGTGCGTCCCCTGCAGCGGATCCTCTGCCTCGTCGACGGACGGCCCGTGCCAGTTCGCTTCGCCGGGCTCGAGGGCGCAGCCGTCACCCAGGGCCACCGCTTCTTGGCCCCGCGACCGTTCGAGGTGACGGACGCCGCCGGCCACCGCGCGGGGCTGCTTGCCGCCAAGGTCGAGATCGATCCGGAGGTGCGGCGTCGGACCATCCTGGAGGTCGCGGCCGGGCTCGCTGCGGGCGAAGGCCTGACGTTGATGGACGATCCGACGCTGGTCGACGAACTGGTCGGCCTCACCGAATGGCCGGTGCCGCTGCTGGGGCGGATCGACGACGACTTCATGGCGCTGCCCCCCGAAGTGCTGACCACCTCCATGCGCACCCATCAGAAGTACTTGGCCTTGCAGGACGAGGCGGGCCGGCTCGCGCCGCGCTTCGTCGTCGTCGCCAATCTCGATGCCAGCGACGGCGGGGCGGCGATCGTCGCCGGCAACGAGCGCGTGCTGCGCGCCCGGCTGTGGGATGCCCGCTATTTCTGGGACACCGATCTGCAGGCCGGGCTCGCCGGTCGCGAGCCGGCGCTCGGGCGCATGGTGTTCCACACGGCTCTCGGTTCGATGGCCGACAAGGCGGTCCGGCTGGAGCGACTGGCCGCGCATCTGGCGCACCGCCTGGAATTGGGCGAGCCGAGCGACGCCGGCCGCGCCGGGCGGCTCGCCAAGGCCGATCTGGTGACCCTGATGGTCGGCGAGTTCCCCGAACTGCAGGGGGTGATGGGGTCCTACTACGCCCGCGCCAAGGGCGAGAGCCAGGCGGTGGCCCTGGCGATCGGTGCCCACTATGCGCCCCAGGGGCCCAACGACCGCTGCCCGACCGAGCCGACCGCCGTCGCCGTGGCCCTGGCCGACAAGCTGGACAGCCTCGTGGGCTTCGCGGCCGCCGGCGAGCGGGCGACCGGCTCGAAGGATCCGCTGGGTCTCCGCCGGCTGGCACTCGGTATCCTGCGCCTCGTCTTCGAGAACGAGCTGCGCCTGCCCCTGCGCAAGGCGATCCAGGCGGCGCTCGACGGCTACGGCAACGTCGTCGCGGGCACGGATGCCGCCACCCTGACGGAGGATCTGCTGGGCTTCGTTGCCGACCGGCTGAAGGTGCACCTGCGCGACGAGGGGCTGGGCCCCGATCTGATCGCCGCGGTGTTCGCCGTCGGTGCCGACGACGACATGGTGCGGCTGCGGGCGAAGGCCCGGGCACTGCGCGACTTTCTCGCGACGAGCGACGGCGCCAATCTGCTTGCCGCCTACCGCCGGGCGCGGAACATCGTGCGCATCGAAGCGAAAAAGGACGGCCACGAGATCGTGGGCCCGGTTGATCCGGTGCGGCTCGAGGACGCAGCCGAGCAGGCTCTGCACGCCCATCTGGAAAGTGCCGCCGCGGAGATCGAATCCGCGCTTGCCGGCGAGCGCTACGTGGACGCTATGGCCGCTTTGGCCAGCTTGCGGCCAACCGTGGATCGGTTTTTTGAGGACGTCCTGGTCAACGCGAACGATCCCGACGTGCGGGCCAACCGCCTCCGGCTGCTCGCCCGTCTGGGCGGCCTGCTGGACGGGGTCGCCGTGTTGGACCGCCTGGAGGAGCCGCGCGGCGCGGCCTGAAACATCGAGAGGGGAGCTAAAGATGGCGCAGTGGGTCTACCGGTTCGGTGACGGCACCGCCGATGGCAAATCGTCCATGCGCGGCCTCCTCGGCGGCAAGGGTGCCAATCTCGCCGAGATGGCGAGCCTCGGGCTGCCGGTGCCGCCCGGCTTCACCATCACCACCGAAGTCTGCACCTATTATTACGCCAACGACCGTCGCTATCCGGAGGAACTCTCGGCCCAGGTCCTCGCCGCCCTGGAGGCGATCGAGGCCTCGATGGGCACGAGCTTCGGCGACCCGGTCAACCCGCTGCTCGTCTCGGTCCGCTCCGGCGCGCCCTTGTCGATGCCCGGCATGATGGACACGGTCCTCAATCTCGGTCTCAACGACCAGACGGTCGAAGGCCTCGCCGACCGGGCGCAGGACGCCCGCTTCGCCTACGACAGCTACCGGCGCTTCATGCAGATGTACGGTGCCGTCGTCATGGGCGCCGATCACGCCCTGTTCGAGGACGCGCTCGAGGCGGCCAAGAGCAAGGCCGGGGTCTCGTTGGACACGGACCTCACGGTCGACGCGCTCCGCGCGCTCGTCAAAACCTACAAGTCGATCGTCGAGACGAACACCGGCTCCCCCTTCCCGGAAGACCCGCTGGAGCAGCTCTGGGGTGCCATCGGTGCCGTGTTCGGCTCGTGGATGACCGCGCGTGCGGTCACCTACCGCCGGCTGCACGACATCCCGTCCGGGATGGGCACGGCCGTCAACGTCCAGGCCATGGTGTTCGGCAACATGGGGATGACGTCGGCCACCGGCGTCACCTTCACCCGCAACCCGTCGACCGGCGAGCGCGCCTATTACGGCGAGTACCTCGTCAACGCCCAGGGCGAGGACGTGGTGGCCGGCATCCGCACCCCGCAGCCGCTCACCAAGGCGATGGCGGAAAGCGGCCGCATGGAGGGCAAGGCGCTCGAAGAGGTCATGCCCAACGCGTTCGCCGAACTGGTCAGCGTGTTCGAGCGCCTGGAGCGCCACTACAAGGACATGCAGGACATCGAGTTCACGGTCGAGCGCAACCGCCTCTACATCCTGCAGACCCGCAACGGCAAGCGTACCGCACCGGCGGCCCTCAAGATCGCCGTGTCGATGGTCGAAGAGGGGCTCCTTTCGTCCGACGAGGCGGTGCAGCGCGTCGCCCCTGCCTCGCTCGACCAGCTCTTGCATCCGACCCTCGATCCCAAGGCCCCGCGCGAGGTCATCACCCGCGGCCTGCCCGCCTCGCCCGGCGCCGTCTCGGGCAAGATCGTGTTCGACGCGGACACGGCCGAGCGCCGCGCCGCCGCCGGCGACGCGGTGATCCTGGTGCGCACCGAGACCTCGCCCGACGACATCCACGGCATGCATGCTGCCAGGGGCATCCTCACCTCGCGCGGCGGCATGACCAGCCATGCCGCGGTGGTGGCGCGCGGCATGGGCAAGCCCTGCGTTTGCGGGGCGGGCGACCTCGAAGTCCGGGTGAGCGAGAAGCTCGCGCGGGTCGGCTCGCTGGAGCTCGGCGAGGACGACCTCATCACCATCGACGGCGGCGACGGCACGGTCATGCTCGGCGTCGTGCCGACGGTCGACCCCGAGGTCAGCGGCGACTTCGCCAAGCTGATGGAATGGGCCGACGCGGCGCGGACCCTCAAGGTCCGCACCAATGCCGAGACGCCCGAGGACGTGCGCACCGCCCTGCGCTTCGGCTGCGAGGGCATCGGTCTCTGCCGCACCGAGCACATGTTCTTCGAGGAGAGCCGCATCCTGGCGATGCGCGAGATGATCCTCGCCTCCGATGCCGAAGGCCGGCGTGTGGCGCTCGCCAAGATCCTGCCCATGCAGAAGGGCGACTTCGTCGAGATCTTCGAGCTGATGGCGGGCCTGCCGGTCACCATCCGCCTGCTCGATCCGCCGCTGCACGAGTTCCTGCCGCACAACGAGGAGGAACTGCAGAAGGTCGCCGACGCCACCGGCATGCCGCTGGCGCGGGTGCGCCGGCGGGCCAACGAACTGCGCGAGGCCAACCCGATGCTGGGGCTCAGGGGCAGCCGGGTCGGCGTGCTGTTCCCCGAAGTCTACGAGATGCAGGCCCGCGCCATCTTCGAGGCTGCCCACGAGGTCGAGAAGAAGAGCGGCGACACCGTCGTGCCCGAGGTGATGGTGCCCTTGATCTCCAGCTCCAAGGAACTGGAACTGCTCAAGAAGCGGATCGACGGCGTCGCCGCGGCCGTCGCCGAGGAACAGGGCAAGACGCTGACCTATTCGGTCGGCACCATGATCGAGGTGCCGCGCGCCGCCCTGCGTGCCGAAACGATCGCCAAACATGCGGCCTTCTTCAGCTTCGGTACCAACGACTTGACGCAGATGACGCTGGGTCTGTCGCGTGACGACAGCGGCCTGTTCATGGACGCCTATCTGCGCCACGAGATCTTCCCCGCCGACCCGTTCCAATCGCTCGATGTCGACGGCGTGGGGCGCCTGATCGAACTGGCCCGCGACGGCGGCCGCAAGGTGCGCCCGGACATCAAGATCGGCATCTGCGGCGAACATGGCGGCGATCCGGCATCGATCATGTTCTGCCAGAAGGCCGGGCTCGACTACGTTTCCTGCTCGCCCTACCGCGTGCCGATCGCGCGGCTGGCCGCCGCCCAGGCCGCCTTGCAGGGGACCGGCTACTCCACGGCATGAGCACGCTTTCGGATCTGCGCCACGGCACCAAGGCGGACCTCGCCCGGGCGTTGGCCCGCCTGGAGGCCCGGGGCGACGATCCGGCCATGCTCGACCTCCTCGACGAAGCGTTCGCCGACGCCCGCGGCCACGTCATCGGCGTGACGGGGCCGCCGGGGGTCGGCAAGTCGACCCTCGTCTCGGCGATGATCGCCGACTTGCGTGCCCGCGCGGAGACGGTCGGCGTGATCGCCGTCGACCCCTCCTCCAAGCGCCGCGGCGGCGCCCTGCTGGGCGACCGGACCCGGTTCGTCCTCGATCCCGAGGATCGGGGCGTTTTCGTCCGTTCGATGGCGGCGCGCGACGAACTCGGCGGCCTCGCCGCCCTGACCACCCCGGCGGTGGTCCTGATGCGCGCCCTGTTCGACCGGGTGATCGTCGAGACGGTCGGCGTCGGCCAGTCGGAGACGGCGATCGGCGATGTCGCCGACACCGTCGTCTTCGCCGTCCAGCCCGCCTCGGGCGACAGCCTGCAGTTCATGAAGGCCGGTATCGTCGAGATCCCCGACGTCGCGGTGGTCACCAAGGGCGACCTTGGTGGCCACGCCGACCGCGCCGCGCGCGAACTCCGGGGTGCGCTCGAGATGGCCACGGACGGTGCGTCGGGACGGATCGCGGTGCACGTGGTGAGCGCCGCCGAAGGCCGGGGCATCCACGATCTCATGGCGGCGATCGACGAACACCGGCGGCGGCTCGGCGACGCCCGGGCGCTCGCGCAACGCCACGCCGAACAGGCCGGTTGGTGGCTGCGCCGCCGCATCCACGACGTGTTCGGTCGGCGCGGTCTGGCCCGTGCCGCGAAACGGCTCGAAACCGAGCCGCGGCGGCCGTTTCGGGCCTATGCCGAGCTGTCGGCCGTCTTGGAGGCGAACGACAGATCGACCCAGTCGGGCACCCAGGGGGAAACGGTGACTTCGCCCGCGTGAAGCGGCCGCTCGGCCTCGAGCGCCCGCTGCCAGCGATCGAGGCGGATCAGGGCGAGGCCCTGCGCCTCCTGCACCGAACGCATCTCGCCCACCTCCACCTCACCGTCCATCACGGGTGTGCCGGGTTCGACCCGACCGTCGAGCCGGACCGGCAGGAGGCGCTTGCGCACCGTCGCCCGATAGCGCATCCGCGCGGTCAGTTCCTGGCCGACGAAGCAGCCCTTGTCGAACGCCACGCCGTGCAGTTCGACGAAGCCGGATTCGAGCAGCAGGGCCTTGTCCGGCTCCAGGTCCCGGCTGCCGTCCGGCACCCCGAGGGCCAGCCGATGGGCATCGTAGGCAGCCGGCGAGGCCGGTTCGTAACGGCCGGCCAGCAGGGGCTCCACGACCTCGGCCGGTCCCAGCACCCGCCAGCCGAGCCGCGCGAGCCGCGGATCGGCCAGCACGACCGCACCTTCGGCCGCCATCGGCGTCGGCGCGTCGTCGCCGAACACGGCGTAGACGGCGAACTCGCCGCGCCGCACGAACTCGGCCTTGGCCCGCAGGCGGTACATGGTGAGCCGCCGGACGAAATCGTCGGCCCGCGCCGCCTCCACATCGAGCCACAGGGCATCGCCCACCTCGACCATCAGGAAATCGAAGAGGTACTTGCCCTGGGGCGTGAGCAGGGCGGCGTAGAGCGGGTGCTCGGGCGTCAGCGCATCGACGTCGTTGCTGACCAGCCCCTGCAGGAGCCTGCGCAGGTCCGGCCCCGAGGCCTCCACCACCGCCCGATCGTCCAACCGCGTCCACCACGCCATCCGTCGTCTCCCCCGCCATGCGCCTCGCACATGGGCATCGTCCCCGTCGCGGCCAACCCTCAGCCCAGACCCAACACCGGTAGCAGACCGTCGAGCCCGGGGACCACCGCCTCCGGACATCCGGGCAGCCGCTCGTCGACCTGCCCGAGGCGGTCGACCCACACGACCCGAAAGCCGAAGCTCGCGGCCCCGTGGACGTCCCACCCGTTGGCCGAACAGAAGCATACGCTCGCCGCCGGGACCTCCAACAGGTCGGTCGCGAGGCGGTAGACCTCCGGCGCCGGCTTGAAGATGCCCACCGCCTCGACACTCAACACCGCATCCAGCCCTGCACCCAGGCGGGCGTGGCGGACGGCCGCCTCGAGCATCGTCGGCGAGCCGTTCGACAGAATGGCGGTGCGCAGCCCCGCCGCCCGCAGCGCCTGCAGCGTGGCCGGCACCTCCGGATAGACGTCGAGCGTCGAATAGGCATCGAGCAGCCGCTGGCGGATGTCCGGATCGTCGACCCGGTGGTGCTCCAAGGCGAAATCCAGCGCATCGGCAGTGATCTGCAGGAAGTCGCGGTGTTGGCCCATCAGCGAGCGGAGCCACGTGTATTCGAGCTGCTTCTGGCGCCAGAGCGCCGAGACGGACTCGGCCCGTTCACCCAGGTCGCGCCCCTCGCGCGCGACGGCGCTGTGGACGTCGAACAGCGTCCCGTAGGCATCGAACACGCAGGCGTCGACCTGTCCTCCGAGCGGGCGCCCGGCCATGTCGTCCCCTCCCTCCCGCGGACCCGTGCTTGCCCGCGTCTGCCGGCGGCGCCAAGCTGGGCCTGCAACGGCCAAGGGGGGCATTATGGACTCGAACGACGTGGTGGTCATCGGCCTCGGCTCGATGGGACTCGGCATCGCCGAAGCCCTGCGAGCCAAGGGCCTCGCCGTGACCGGCGTCGATGTGGACGCCGGCCGCCGCGCGAGCTTCGAAGGGCTCGGCGGGCGGACCGCGGTGGACGTTGCGGCGGCTGTAGCCGGGGTGCGGGTGGTGATCGTCGTGGTCGTCGATGCGGCGCAGCTCGAGGCCGTCCTGTTCGATGCGGGTGTCGTGGGTGCGATGGATCCGGACGGGGTCGTCGTCGCCTCGCCGACCATCGCCCCCGACACGGCGAAGGTGATCGGCGCCCGCGTCGAGGCTGCGGGACCGGCCTATCTGGATGCACCGATCAGCGGCGGCCCGATCAAGGCGCAGGCGGGCGAATTGACGGTCATGGCCTCGGGCAGCGACCTTGCCTTCGCCCGCGCCGAGCCGGTCCTGCAGGCCATGGCGACGACGGTGCACCGGCTCGGCGAAGCCGCCGGCGCCGGGTCGGCGATGAAGCTCGTCAACCAGCTGCTGGCAGGCGTACACATCGCCGCCGCCTGCGAGGCGATGGCGCTCGCCATCCGGCTTGGGCTCGAGCCGCAGCGCGTCTACGAAGTGATCAACAGTGCCGCCGGGGCCTCGTGGATGTGGACCAACCGCGTGCCGCACATCCTGGAGGGTGACTACCGCCCGGCGAGTGCCGTGGAGATCTTCACCAAGGACCTCGGTCTGGTCACCGACACCGGCCGGACCAGCAACCTGCCGACGCCCCTCTCCGCCCAGGCCCTGCAGCTCTTCTTGATGACCGCCGCGATGGGCATGGGACGCGACGACGACACCTCGGTGGTCCGCCTCTACGCGCAACTCGCCGGCCTGACCCTGCCCGGCGCCGGAGACGAGCGATGAGCGGCCCGGCGATCGGTGCCGTCGCCGACGACTTCACCGGCGCGACCGACCTCGCCGGCATGTTCGCCCGCGCCGGCATGGCGACGGCGCAGGCCATCGGCACGGCCGGCCTCGACGCCCTGGACCTCGCCGAACTCGATGCCGTGGTCGTGGCGCTGAAGACCCGCTCGATCGCCGTGGAAGCCGCGGTCCGGCACAGCGTCGATGCAGCGAAAATGCTTCGTTCAGAAGGCGTTGAGCAACTTTACTTCAAGTACTGCTCGACTTTCGATTCGACCCGTGAAGGCAATATCGGCCCGGTCGCGGCAGCCCTCGCCGACCTCACCGGTGCCACGCACGTGCCGTTCTGCCCGGCCTTTCCCGAGAACGGCCGCAGCGTGCATCGGGGCTATCTGTTCGTCGGCGACGTGCTGTTGAACGAGAGCGGGATGGAGCATCACCCGCTGACACCGATGACCGATGCCAATCTGGTCCGCTGGCTGCAGCACCAGACGAGCGAGCGGGTGGGCCTCCTTCGTGCCGACGTGCTACGCCAGGGAGTGGCGGCGGCCCGCCGGGCGGTCGAGGCGAGCGAGTGCCGCTTTCTCGTCACCGATGCCGTGACGTTCGAGGACATCCTGGTCACCGCCGAGGCGTTCCGCGATGCGCCGCTCGTCACCGGCGGCTCCGCCCTCGGCCTCGCCCTCGGCCAACTCTGGCAGCGCGAGCAGGGCCGCAGGACCTCTACCCCCGCGGGCATTCGCCCCCGTCCCGGCCGCTCGGCCATACTGGCAGGTAGCTGCTCGACCCGCACCCTCGCCCAGATCGAGGCCTTCGGCGGGCCGCGCTACCGCCTGGAGGCCACAACTGCCGTCGAGAACGGCGAGGCGGCCGTCGCCGCCGCCCTTGCCTGGGCGGCGGCTCGGGGCGACGGTCCCTTCCTGATCCACGCCTCGGCGCCCCCCGAGGCGGTGAAGACGGCCCAGGCCCGGTTCGGCACCGAACGGGTCGGCCACGCGATCGAGGCGGCGATGGCGGCCCTCGGCAAGGCCCTGGTTGCCGCCGGCGTCACCCGATTGATCGTCGCCGGCGGCGAGACCTCGGGCGCGGTGACCCAGGCGCTGGCGGTGCCGGCCCTGCGGATCGGTCCGGAGATCGCCCCGGGCGTGCCCTGGACGCAGGTGACGGGCGGTCCGGCGGAGGGCCTCTGCCTCGCGCTCAAGTCCGGCAACTTCGGCGCCGCCGATATGTTCGGAACCGCATTTTCACTTCTGGAAGAATAACTTAATCGGGAACGTTGACCGTATAGTTGAGCGTCATTCGCCCGCCGTCGACGGTCACGATTTCGCCGGTGACGTAGGAGCTGTCGTCGCTCGCGAGGAACACGGCGACCTTGGCGACCTCGTCGGGGTCGCCGCAGCGGCCCATTGGTGTGCGCGACAGAATGGTCCGCCGTGCGGCCTCGTCGTTCATGACCACCTGGAGCATCTCGGTCAGGATCGAGCCCGGCGCGATCGCGTTGACCCGCACACCCTTGTCGGCGAGCGCCAGCGCCATCACGCGCGTCAGCTGGTTGAGCCCGCCCTTGGAGACGTTGTAGGGCGCTTGGTTGGGGATCGTCAGCGTTGCGTTGACCGAACTCATGTTGATGATCGCCCCACCGCCGCGGGCGACCATCGCTCGCGCCGCCGCTTGGCCGACGAGAAACGCGCCCTTCAGATTGACGCGCAGAACGGCGTCGAAATCGGCTTCCGCCAAGTCGAGGAAATCCGCGCTCTTGATGATGCCCGCGTTGTTGACCAGCACATCGAGCCGACCCGCCCACTCCAGGGTCCGCTCGACCAGGGTCGAGACCTGCAGCGCATCGCCCACGTCGCACGCCACGAACAGGGCCGAGCCCCCGGCTTCGACGATCGCCGCCGCCGCTGCCTCGCCGGCCTCATGGTCGATGTCCGCCAGAACGACGTTGGCGCCCTCCTTGGCGAAGCGCTCGGCGCAGGCGAGACCGATGCCGCGGGCAGCCCCGGTGACGATGGCGGTCCTTCCCTCGAGACGCATGGGGCTCCCCCGCTGGTCGTTATCGGTGCCCGGACCTTAGACCACGCCCCGCAAGCCGCAAACCCGAGCGGCCCGCGCCGCAGCGCCCCTGCCCTTTGGTCGACGATGCACCTCGACCACACGGCAGTACACCTCGGACCTTTCGAGCCGAGCATGCGCGAGGATTTGCATGACGATCTACGACCGGCTGGGCCTCGCCCCCATCGTCAATGCCAAGGGTACCGCCACCCGCCTTTCCGGCGGCATCGCCCATCCCGACGTCCGCTCGGCGGTCGCCGAGGCGATGGGAACGTGCATCGACATCGTCGAGCTGCAGGCGCTGGCCTCGACGCGGATCGCGGCGGCGACCGGCGCCGAAGCCGGTCTCGTCACCGCCGGCGCGGCTGCCGGGCTGCTGGTCGGCACGGCGGCCTGCATCGCTGGGCTCGATCCTGCCCGCATGGCCCGTCTGCCAGACACGGGCGCGTCACCGCCCGAGGCGATCATGGTCCGCAGCCAGCGCAACCAGTACGACCACGCGTTGCGCGGGGCGGGCGTACGGATCGTCGAGGTCGGCCTGCCCGATCGCTATGCCGGCGCCGGCTGCCGGGATGCCGAGCCCTGGGAGATCGAGGCCGCGATCACCGAGCGGACGATGCTGGTTCATTGGGTGGCAGATGCCGCGAGTCGCCCGCCGCTCGACGCGGTGATCGCCGTTGCCCACCGCCACGGCCTGCCCGTCCTGGTCGACGCCGCGGCGCAACTGCCGCCCGCCGCGAACCTGCGCCGGTTCGTCGAGGCCGGCGCCGATCTGGTGGTGTTCAGCGGCGGCAAGGCGCTGGGCGGGCCACAGGGCTCGGGCATCCTCGCCGGCCGGGGCGAGCTGATCGCCTCGGCCGCCCTGCAGATGCTCGACATGGACTACCCCGAAGGGTTCTTCCGCCCGCCGCCCGCCTTCGTCGACGCAAGCAAGCTCCGGGGCCTGCCGCCGCACGGCGTCGGTCGCGTCGCCAAGGTCGGCAAGGAGCAGATCGTTGGCCTGCTCGTGGCGCTCGAGCTCTTCCTGGCGGAGGGAGACGAAGCGCGCTTCGGCCGCTGGGCCCGACCGCTGCAGCGCCTCCTCGACGAGCTCGCGCCGGTGTTCGACGGCGGCCTGGATCTTCGCGCCGATCAAGCCGTGCCCTTGCTGGCGCTCCACCCCCGGGGAGGGGCTGCGGCGGCGCACGACCTCTACCGCCGGCTGCTGACCGGTACGCCGGTGATCCACACGGACCCCGAGGAACTCGATCGGGGCGTGGTCCTCTTCAACCCGGTCGCCCTCGTCGAGGGCGACGTGGAGCGGATCCTCCGGCGCTTCGACCAATTGGCCGGGTGAAGCGGCCGGGCGCTACCAGACCCGGCCGCGGGCCGCCACGGGCTCCGGCCCCTCGACCCGATCACCGCGTACCAGCACCACCCGATCCAGCATGTTCGAGACCACGCAGGCGTGATTCGGCACGATCCGCACCCGTTCGCCGACCCGCAGCCCGATCGGCTGGTCGCTGAGGAGCCGGCCGTGTTCCTCGGAGAGCTGGTCGATGACGATGTCGGGCCGGCCCAGGACGTGGCCATGGCCCGTGAGGCCGAGGAGGTCGGAGGTGAGTACCTTGGAGCCGGCATCGATGATCGCGCGATGCGCGGTCGGTACCGAGACGACGGTGGCGAGCACCGTGAGCGCGCAGTCGTCGTAGGTGCACACCCCCCGCTCGACCAGCGAGCGATCGAAATAGACGTAGGTGCCCGGACGATACTCCGTGATCACCGGCCAGCAGTGCGCTTCCCAGATGTCGGGCGAACCGCCGGACGAGACCCTTCGCACCTCGAGACCCCGCGCCTCGCAGGCCGCCTTCGCCCGCTCCAACCACGCCGCGGCACCCGCCGCGTCCCCCTTGGGCGGGTAGGTCATCAGTCCCTCGAACACCAAGCCGGGCGCCGCGTCGATGGTGGCGGCGAGCTCGGCTGCGGCCTCGGGCGTGGTCACCCCGCAGCGCCCGGCACCCGTGTCGCACTCGACGAGCACGCGCAAGGGTGCGGGCGCATCGGCGAAGGCGCCCGAGAGACCGTCGACGACGGTCGGGTTGTCGGCGACGACGGTCAGCCGGACCAGTTCGTGGAGGTGGCGCAACTCGCGGAGCTTCGCTTCGCCGAGGATGTTGTAGGTCAACAGCACATCGTCGATGCCGCCGTCCGCGACCATGGCGAGCGCCTCGCTCACCTTCTGGCAGGTGATGCCGACGGCCCCCGCCTCGATCTGCCGCCGGGCGAGGCGCGGCAGCTTGTGCGTCTTGATGTGCGGCCGCGCCTTCAGCCCGTAGGCGTCGCAATAGCGCTGGAACCGGTCGATGTTGGCCTCGGCAACGTCGAGGTCGACCAGCACGGCCGGCGTGTCGACCGAAGCGAACGGAACGATGGGCGACAAGCTCTTCTCCTCGTGTCGTTGGCGCCGCCGCCCACTCGCCGGGGCCCGACGCGGACCGTCGGGGAGACCCGCAGCCCCCTCGACCGGCCAGGGAGCTAAGCAGGGATCCCACGTCCGCGCCAGAGCCCGGGCAGCCTCAGTTGCAGAAGCCGCCGCCCTG
>JBMCMJ010000008.1:0-23711 GCA_048615135.1 Pseudomonadota bacterium | reverse complement strand
ACGACCTGATCTGGTCGTTCGTCGTCAACAACTACCTGCTCGGCAAGGACCCGTTTCCGTTCGACCTGCTCTACTGGAACTCCGACAGCACCCGCATGCCGGCGGCGATGCACAGCTACTACCTGCGCAAGTGCTACCTGGAAAACCGGCTGGTGCAGCCGGGTGGGATCGAGCTCGGCGGGGTGCAGATCGACCTCGGGCGGATCGACTTTCCGGTGTACTGGCTGTCGACCCGCGAGGATCACATCGCACCGTGGACCGCCACCTACGCCGGCACCCGGGCGGTCGGCGGGCCCAAGACCTTCGTCCTGGCCGGCTCCGGCCACATCGCCGGCGTGGTCAACCCGCCCGCCGGCAACAAGTACGGCTTTTGGACCAATGACGGCCTGCCGCCGACGGCGGACGCCTTCCTCGACGGGGCGACCTATCACGAAGGCTCGTGGTGGCCGCACTGGGCGACCTGGAACGCCTCGTTCTCCGACGGGGAACGGGTGCCCGCCCGCGTACCGGGCGACGGCAACCTTCCGGTCGTGGAGGACGGCCCCGGCAGCTATGTGCGGCTGCGCGCCGTCTGAGAAGGGTCCGGCCGAACGATGACGACCGAAAACCGGACTGCCGTCCGGCTGTTCGTGGCGAGCCACGACGGCCACAGCCTCCGCGTTGCCGAACGGCTCGAGCAGCGCCTCGCCGGGGCCGGTCTCGCGGTGACCTGCCGCAGGCTGGAGGGAGCCCCGCCGCCGGCCGAGGCGGTGCGGGGGGCGTCGCTCGTCGTCGTGGTGGCGGCCGTGCGCTACGGCCGTCACCTGCCGGAGGCCGAAGCCTTCCTGCGGGCCTACAAGGAGCTGCCCGAGGCGCCACCGCTCGCCTTCGCGTCGGTCAACCTGACGGCGCGCAAGCCCGAGAAGCAGACCGCCGCGACCAATCCCTACGTCAAGAAGCTCCTGAAGCGCCTCGACCTGCAGCCGGTGGCGGCCGCCGCCGTGGCCGGCAAGCTCGACTATCCGCGCTATCGCTGGCGCGACCGACAGATCATCCGCTTCATCATGCTGATCACCGGCGGCCCGACCGCCCCCTCGACCGTCGTCGAGTACACCGACTGGGACCGGGTCGACGCCTTCGGCGACGAATTGGCGAGCCTCGCACCGGCTCCCTGACCGCGCGGCAAGCAGGCATCCGGCAATGGCCGCCTTGACGGCGAGGTTCGTCGCGCGCGGATGGCTTGCTTGCCGAAACGGCCCTCGACCGGTGCGGCGGCCTCACCATCTTCGGGTCGACACCAACCGGAGATCGACGTGACCCGCTTTTCCCGAGACCGCATCCAGGGCGCCCTCGAGGGCCAGTTCATCGGCGACGCGCTGTGCCTCGGCTCGCACTGGATCTACAACCTGCGCGAGCGGGCGCGCGCCTTTCCGGACGGCATCGTCGGTTTCGAGCCGCCGGCGGACGATCACTACCACGGGGGCCGCAGCCCCGGCGACGGCACGCACTATGCCGATGCGGCCGCGGCGCTGCTCGCCTCGGTCGCCGAGCACGGCCGGCTGGACGCCCGCGACTACGGCCGCCGCCTGGTCGCCGTCTATGGCGATCCGGCCTATCGGGGCTTTCTCGACAAGCCGACCCGGATCCTGTTGGAGCGCGAGCGGGAATGGCGCCGCGAGCGGCCGGGCGAGCCCTACCCCTTTACCGACGGCGCCGACGACGAACAGACCGTGAGCCTCTGCCGGCTGGCGCCGGTGGTGGTTGCCCATGGCGCCGGGCCGGAGCTTGCCGAGCGTATCGAGGCGGCGGTCCGGGTCTGCCAGAACAACGACCGTGCCGTGGCCCATGCCCTGGTCTACGCGGACCTGCTCCGCCGGCTGTTGCTGGGCGAGCCGCTGCGGACCGCGATCGAGGCGGCCGTCGAAGCCGCACCCGCCCCGTTCGCCCGGGAAATCGCCGACCGCCTGCAGGACGCGAAGGCCATGGTCGACCTGCCGGCGATCCACGCCACGGGTGAGGTCGGCCGCTCGTGCTATCTGCCGAACACCTTCCCCGCGATGCTGCACGTGCTGCTGCGCCACGGCGACGACCCGGCAACGGCACTCCTCGAGAGCGTGCGCGGGGGCGGCGACAATGCGAGCCGGACGGCCGTGCTCGGAGCCTGGCTCGGCGCCGCCCACGGGACCGCGGCCTGGCCCGCCGCATGGTGGCAGCGGCTCTCGGCCCGGGCGGCGTTGGAGCCCTCGATCGAGCAAATGGCCGCCCGCTTCGGGAGCGATTGACGGACCGCGGCTGCGGCCGTAGCGGAGCGGTCCTTGCGCCAGCGAACAGGAGCCGCCGCGTGCCCGCCACCCCTGTTGCCGTCGAACTGCGCCGCGGCGCGACCGTCGAGAGCCGCCACCGGGTCGCCGCCTGCGTGGTCGAGGTCGGCGGCCGAGTGGTGGCGCGCATCGGCGAGGTGGACGTATCGGTCTTTCCGCGCTCCTCGCTCAAGCCGTTTCAGGCTTTGCCGCTGGTGGAGACGGGCGCTGCCGACGCCCTCGGGGTGAGCGACGAGGAGCTGGCACTGGCGTGCGCCTCGCATGGCGGCGAGCCGATGCACACGACCCGTGTCGGCGCGTGGCTGGGGCGGCTCGGGCTCGGCGTGGATGATCTCGAATGCGGCGCCCACGCCCCGAGCCATGCGCCGTCCGCCGAGGCGCTGCGGGCCTCCGGCGAGCCGGTGACGGCGCTGCACAACAACTGCTCGGGCAAGCATACGGGCATGCTCGCGACGGCCCGCCATCTGGGCGAGCCGACCCGCGGCTATCTGGCGGCGGACCATCCCGTCCAGCGCCGGATCCGCGCAACGTTGGAGGAACTGGCAGGCGAGCGGCTGGGTGAGCCCGGAATCGACGGCTGCGGCGTGCCGAATTGGCCGATGCGCCTCGTCACCTTCGCCCGTCTGGCGGCGGCGAGTCTGGCGCGCGGGGCGAGTGCGGCGCGCATCCGCCGTGCCATGCGGGCGCATCCGGACCTCGTGGCGGGCACGGGACGGCTTTGCACCGATCTGATGCGGGTCGTGCCCGACGTGGTCGCCAAGACCGGCGCCGAAGGGGTCTTCGTGGCCCTGCTGCCGAGCCGTGGGCTCGCCTTGGCGCTGAAGGTCGAGGACGGCGCCGGGCGCGGTGCCGAGGTGGCCCTGCTCGCCCTGCTGCAGCGGCTGGTGCCGGATCCGGCGCCGTTGGCCGGGCTCGAGCGCTACGCGCGGCCGGTGGTGCGCAACGTCGCCGGCGCGGTGGTGGGCGAGATCGTGCCGGCGGCGGGCTGGCCGCGGCTTTGAGCGGCTTCAGAGGGCGGCGCGAATCCGCTCGCTGACCTCGTCGAGCACCGCCGCGAGCAGCGCCTCGTCCTCCGCCTCGACCATGACGCGGACCAGGGGCTCGGTGCCGGACGGGCGGACCAGCAGCCGGCCATGGCCGTCGAGGCGCGTCTCGCCGTCGGCGATGGCCTCGGCGATCGCCGGATGGCTCAGATCCGGCCGCTTGGGGACGCGCAGGTTGCGCAGGCGCTGCGGCAGGGCCTTGAACTGCCGGGCGAGCTCGGCGAGCCGCCGGTTGGTGCGCACCATCACCGCCAGGACCTGCAGGGCCGCGACCAGCCCGTCGCCGGTCGTCGCGTAGTCGCCCAGAACGATATGACCGCTCTGCTCGCCGCCGAGGTTGAAGCCGCCCTGGCGCATCGCCTCGACCACGTAGCGGTCGCCGACCCGGGTGCGGATGGTCGCGAGACCGAGCCCCGCAAGGAACCGCTCGAGGCCGAGATTGGACATCTGCGTCACCACGACGCCACCGCCGCGCAGTCGACCCTCGTCGTGCCAGCGCCCCGCTACCATCGCGATCAGCTGGTCGCCGTCGATGATCTGGCCCGCATCGTCGACCAGGATCACCCGGTCGGCGTCGCCGTCCAGCGCGATGCCGACGTCGGCCCCTTCGCCGATCACCCGCTGGCGGAGCTGGGTGGGCGAAGTGGAGCCGCAGTCGAGGTTGATGTTGAAGCCGTCGGGCTCGGTGCCGATTTCGATCACCTCGGCGCCCAGTTCCCAGAGGATCTTGGGCGCGACGCGGTAGGCCGCACCGTGCGCGCAGTCGACCACGATCTTGAGCCCGGCCAGGGTCAGCTCGCGGGGAAAGCTCGCCTTCAGGGCCTCGATGTAGCGCCCCTGCGCACCCTCCAGCCGGTCGACGCGGCCGAGCCCGCTGCCGTCCGCCAGTTCCGGTGCCGCGGCCATCCGCGCCTCCAGTTCCTCCTCCATCGCGTCGGAGAGCTTGTAGCCGTCGGCGCCGAACAGCTTGATACCGTTGTCCTCGAACGGGTTGTGCGAGGCGGAGATCATCACCCCGAGTTCGCAGCGGAGCGACGGCGTGAGATAGGCGACGGCCGGGGTCGGCAAGGGGCCGAGCAAGGTCACGTCCATGCCGGCCGCAACGAAGCCCGCCGTGAGCGCAGGCTCCAGCATGTAGCCGGAGCGGCGCGTGTCCTTGCCGATCACCACCCGGTTGCGGTGCTTCCCGCGGGCGAACATCGCACCGGCCGCATAGCCCAGCTTGAGCGCGACCTCGCAGGTCATCGGGTGCCGGTTGGCAGTCCCGCGAATGCCGTCGGTGCCGAATAGCTTGCGCCCCATCCCGTCCTTCCGTCCGCAACCCTACGCTGCCAAGCTCATAGGCGGTGACGCGCGATCGAGCCAGGGGGCGCGGGTGGTCTCGAACAATCCGATTGCCGGTATCGACGAGGTGGGACGCGGCCCGTGGGCGGGGCCGGTGGTAGCCTGCGCGCTGGTGCTCCATCGCGATGTCCCGGGTCTGGCCGACAGCAAGACGCTCTCCGCCCGGACGCGCGCCCGCCTGACCGAGGCGCTGCGCCGACCGGGCGTCGCGAGCTTCGCGATCGGCGTCGCCTCGGTCACCGAGATCGACCGGCTGAACGTGCGCGCGGCGACCTTCCTGGCGATGCGCCGCGCCGTCGCCCGGCTGCCGGTCCGCCCGCTGCGGGTGCTGGTCGACGGCCGCGACGCGCCGGACCTCGGCGTGCCGACCGGTGCGGTGGTCGGCGGTGACGGCAAGGTGCGGGCGATCGCCGCCGCCTCGATCGTCGCCAAGACCTTCCGCGACGCCCTGATGCTGCGGCTCGACGCGCGCTGGCCGGGCTATGGCTGGGCGACCAACGTCGGCTACGGCACCCCGGCCCACGCCCTCGCCCTGGACCGGCTCGGGGTCACACCCCATCATCGTCGCAGTTTCGCGCCGGTTCGCCGACGGCTCGAAGGCTGAGGCGCCGGGCGGCCGGCAACTTTTCGGCCCGTCGAGCGTTTGCGAACGGGAGGAGACACGATGCGAACGGCTTGGTTGGGGCTCTGCACCCTCGCTTGGCTCGTCCTGTCGGCGAGTGCCGGCGCGCAGACGGTGAGCGTTTTGGAGGTGCGGGGCGCGATCGGCCCGGCGACCACCGCCTATCTCGAGCGGGGGCTGGCCGAGGCGGGGGCTGCCCGCCACGAGGCCGTGATCCTGGAGATCGACACGCCGGGCGGGCTCGTGACCGCCACCCGCGATATCGTCTCGGCGATCCTCGACGCCCCGGTGCCGGTCATCGGCTACGTGGCGCCCGAAGGCGCACGGGCGGCGAGCGCCGGGGTCTACATCATGATGGCAACGCACGTCGCGGCGATGGCGAGTGCCACCAACATCGGCGCCGCCACGCCCGTGCAGATGGGCGGCGACAGCCCGTTGCCGGGTACGCCGTCCGAGGAGGAGGAGGAGGGCGAGGACCGGCCGGCCCCGGCCGATGCGGGCACCACCAAGGCCGTCAACGACGCGGTCGCCTGGCTGAAGGCCCTCGCCGAGAAGCGGGGACGCGACACGGGCTGGGCGGACCGGGCCGTGCGCGAGGCGGCGAGTGTGTCGGCGAGCGAGGCCCTGGACCAGGGCATCGTCGAGTTGTTGGCGGACAGCCGGCGGGCGCTGCTCGCGGCGGTCGACGGCCGGACGGTCGAGGTGCCGGGGCGCGCGTTCACCCTGCGCACCGCCGAGGCCGACGTGGTGGTGATCGAGCCGAATTGGCAGGAGCGGGTCCTCGCCGTGCTGGCCAACCCGAACATCGCCTTCCTTTTGATGCTGGTCGGCATCTACGGGATCATCTTCGAGTTCGCCAATCCGGGGACGATCTTCAGCGGCGTGATCGGCGGGATCGCGCTGTTGCTGGGCCTGTTCGCGCTGAACCTGTTGCCGATCGACTATGTCGGTGCCGGGCTGATCCTGTTCGGCATCGCCTTGATGATCGCCGAAGCCTTCGCCCCCAGTTTCGGCATTCTCGGGATCGGCGGGGCGGTCGCCTTCGTGCTCGGCTCGGTGATGCTGATCGACACCGAGGTGCCGGCCTTCACCCTCTCGCCCTGGGTGATCGGCATCAGCACCGTGGCGACGGCCGGGCTGATGATCGGGGTGTTGACGATGGCGCTCCGCGCCCACCGCCGGGCGACGGTCACGGGGCGCGAGGGCCTGATCGGCCAGGCCGGGCGCGTGGTCCGCTGGGAGGACGGTCATGGCATCGTCCACGTCGCGGGCGAGAACTGGCGGGCGCACGGTCCGGCGGACTTGGCACCCGAGCGGCCGGTCGTCGTGGCCGCCGTCGACGACCTCGTCCTCACCGTCAACGCCAAACCGGAGACCTGAGCCATGAACGAGATCGCCAACCTCGTCGCCTATGCCGCGCTCGCCGCCCTCGTCCTCTTCCTGCTGGTGTCGATCTTCCGCGTCATGCGCGAGTACGAGCGGGCGGTGGTCTTCACCCTCGGCCGCTTCACCGGGGTGAAGGGCCCGGGGCTGATCATCGTCATCCCGTTCATCCAGCAGATCGTCCGGGTGGATTTGCGCACGATCGTCCTCGACGTGCCGAGCCAGGACGTGATCTCCAAGGACAACGTGTCGGTGAAGGTCAACGCCGTCCTCTATTTCCGCGTCATCGAGGCGGACAAGGCGGTGATCCAGGTCGAGAACTTCGTCGACGCGACCAGCCAATTGGCGCAGACGACGCTCCGCTCGGTGCTCGGCAAGCACGACCTGGACGAGATGCTGAGCGAGCGCGACAAGCTGAACGACGACATCCAGGCCATCCTCGACGACGCGACCAATGCCTGGGGCATCAAGGTCGCCAACGTCGAGATCAAGCACGTCGACATCGACGAGAGCATGGTCCGCGCCATCGCCCGCCAGGCCGAGGCCGAGCGCAACCGCCGTGCCCGGATCATCGACGCCGAAGGCGAGCAGCAGGCCGCCGAGCGGCTCGCCGAGGCGGCGGCCGTCCTGTCGGGCCAGGAGGGCGGGATGCAGCTGCGCTATCTGTCGACCCTGCAGAACATCGGGATCGACAAGAACACCACCGTGGTGTTCCCCTTCCCCGTCGATCTCGTCCAGGGCGTGGTCGACCGCCTGCAGCGCAACGCCAAGGCGGATTGATCGCCCCCCGATCCATCCGATCGTGTGCGGCCGGACGCCGGCACGCCACCACGAACGAGGAGATGTTCTTGGCCGACGACATCCGGGTTCTACCCGGGCTGCCCCACCCGCTCGGTGCCACCTGGGACGGGCTCGGTACCAACTTCGCTTTGTTCTCGGCGCACGCGACCGAGGTGGAACTCTGCCTGTTCGACGACGAGGGCGAGCGCGAAACCCATCGCATCGCCCTGCCGGAGATGACCCACGAAGTCTGGCACGGCTATCTGCCGGACGTGCGGCCGGGCCAACTCTACGGCTATCGGGTGCACGGGCCGTACGCCCCCGACGCGGGCCACCGCTTCAATCCGCACAAGCTGCTGATCGACCCCTATGCCAAGTCGCTCGCCGGCGAGATCGTCTGGAACGATGCGCTGTTCGGCTACACGATCGGCCACAAGGACGAGGACCTCTCGTTCGACGAGCGCGACTCGGCTCCCTTCATCCCGAAGAGCGTGGTGATCGATCCGGCCTATACCTGGGGTCGCGAGCGGCCGCCGGCACGGCCCTGGCACGAAACGGTGATCTACGAGATGCACGTCCGCGGCCTGACCATGCGTCACCCGGACGTGCCCGAGGGCGACCGCGGCACCGTCGCCGCCCTGAGCCGCCCGCCGGTGATCGACTACCTCGCCGATCTCGGCGTGACCGCCGTCGAGTTCCTGCCGGTGCACGCCTTCACCCACGACCGCATCCTCGAGGAGCGCGGTCTCAAGAACTACTGGGGCTACAACACCCTCGCCTTTTTCGCGCCGCACCCCGAATATCTCGGCAAGGGTGGTCTCAACGACTTCAAGACCGCGGTCCACATCCTCCACGAACATGGCCTCGAGGTGATCCTCGACGTCGTCTACAATCATACGGCCGAGGGCAGTCATCTCGGCCCGACGCTGAGCTGGCGGGGGATCGACAACAAATCCTACTATTATTTGGTGCACGGGGACGAGCGGTACTACAACGACTTCACCGGCACGGGCAACGCCCTGGAGCTGCGGCATCCGGCAGTGCTGCGCATGGTCACCGACTCCTTGCGTTACTGGCACCAGGAGATGCGGAGCGACGGCTTCCGCTTCGATCTCGCGACCACGCTCGCCCGGGTCAACGGCAGCTTCGACCAGCATGCGGGCTTCCTCGATGCGGTCGCCCAGGATCCGATGCTGGCCGGCGCCAAGCTGATCGCCGAGCCCTGGGACACGGGCATGGGCGGCTATCAGGTCGGCGGCTTTCCGCCCGGCTGGGCGGAGTGGAACGACAAGTATCGCGACACGGTGCGCCGCTTCTGGAAGGGCGATGGCGGCCAGCTCGCCCAGTTCGCCTCGCGCATTTCGGGCTCGTCCGACCTCTTCGACCATCGCGGCCGGCGGCCCTGGGCCAGCATCAACTTCGTCACCGCGCACGACGGCTTCACCGTCCGCGATCTCGTCAGCTACGACCAAAAGCACAACGAGGCCAATGGCGAGGGCGGCGCCGACGGTCACGACCACAACCACAGCTGGAACCACGGCGTCGAGGGACCGACCGACGACCCCAAAATCGAGACCCTGCGGCTGCGCCAGATGAAGAACATGCTCGGCACCCTGATCCTCTCGCAGGGCGTGCCGATGCTGCTCTCGGGCGACGAGGTCGGCCGCACGCAGCGCGGCAACAACAACGTCTACTGCCAGGACAACGAGCTCAGCTGGTTCGACTGGGAGGACCTGGACAGCCCGGGCGGCAGCGACCTGCACGCGTTCGTCGTGCGTCTTTTGCAGCTGCGCCGCGAACACATCGTCTTTCACCGCTCGCGCTTCTTCCACGGCCGGACGATTCCCGGCACGGACGTCCAGGACGTCGTCTGGCTGCGGCCCGACGGCCGCGAGATGACGGGCGAGGACTGGGACGTCGGACATGCCCGCTGCCTCGGCCTGCTGCTGTCCGGCGAGGCCGGGCTGATGCACGTCACCGACCGCGGCGAACCCGAGCCCGACGACACCTTCCTGCTGTTGTTCAACGCCGGGGCGGAGCCGATCGAGTTCCGCCTGCCGCCCTGCACCGCCAAGCGCGGCTGGCAGCTGGAGGTCGACACCTCGAAGAACCCGAGCCGCCCGCCGAGCTACAAGGCCGATACCGGCTACCGGCTGCAGGCGCGCACCCTGGCCGTCCTTCGCTGCGAGACGGATAGCTGATGCCCGAGACCCTGACGACCCGCTTCGGCCCGCTGCTCGATTCGACCGGGGTGACGTTCCGCCTCTGGGCGCCGGCGGCCGACGCGGTCACGCTCGTGACCGCCCCCGGCACGCCCGAGGAGACGTTCCGGCCGATGACCGTCGAGGCCGGCTGGTGGTCCTGCCGCGTCGAGGGAGCAGGGGCGGGCACCCGCTATCAGTTCCGGGTGGGCGATCTGCGCGTCCCCGATCCGGCTTCGCGCTTCCAGCCCGACGACGTGCACGCGGCGAGCGAGGTGGTCGACCTCGCCGCGTATCGCTGGCGCCACGATGACTGGCGCGGCCGACCCTGGGCCGAAACCGTGCTCTACGAACTGCACCCGGGCACCTTCTCGCCCGAGGGCACCTATGCCGGCATCCGCCAGAAGCTCGACCATCTGGTCGACCTCGGGGTGACCGCCATCGAGCTGATGCCGCTCGCGGATTTTCCGGGATCGCGCAACTGGGGCTACGACGGCGTGCTGATGTTCGCGCCGGACAGCGCCTATGGCCGGCCCGAGGACCTGATGGCGCTGATCGACGAGGCGCACGGCCGCGGTCTGATGGTGTTCCTCGACGTGGTCTACAACCACTTCGGTCCGGACGGGAACTACCTGCACGCCTACGCGCCCGGCTTCTTCGACCCCGAGGTGCACACCCCCTGGGGTGCTGCGATCGACTACACGCGGCCCGAGGTGCGCCGCTTCGTCGTCGAGAACGCCCTCTTCTGGCTCGACACCTATCGCTTCGACGGGCTGCGGCTGGACGCCGTGCACGCCATCGACGATCCGTCGCGCCCGCACGTGCTGGAGGAACTGGCAGGCCATGTGCGCGCCCTCTTGGGTCCGGAGCGCCACGTCCATCTGGTGCTGGAGAACGATGCCAACGAGGCCCATCACCTCGACCGCAGCCGCTCCGGCGCGGTCGTGCGCTACGACGCGCAGTGGAACGACGACTACCACCACGTCGGCCAGCACCTGCTCACCGGCGAGGCCGAGGGCTACTACGCCGACTACACCACGGATCCGGTCGGCCAGCTCGCTCGGGCCCTGGTCTCGGGCTTCGTCCAACAGGGCGAGCCCTCGGCCTATCGGGGCGGCGAGCTCCGCGGCGAACCGAGCGGCCACCTGCCGCCTTCGGCCTTCGTCAACTTCCTGCAGAACCACGACCAGATCGGCAACCGCGCCTTCGGCGACCGGCTCACCACCCTCGCCCCGGAGCGCGCCCGGGCGGCGATGATGACGGTGCTGTTGATGGCGCCGCAGCCGCCGCTCCTGTTCATGGGCGAGGAATGGGCGAGCACCCGGCCCTTTCTCTACTTCACCGACTTCCACGACGAGTTGGCGGACGCGGTGCGCGAAGGCCGCAGGCGCGAGTTCCGGCGCTTTGCCGCCTTCGCCGATCCCGCAGCGCGGGCCCGGATCCCCGATCCGAACGCGGCCTCGACCTTCGAGGCCTCCCGGCTGGACTGGGAGGCCCTCGCCGATCCGCTCCATGCCTCCTGGCTCGCCCGGACGAGGGAGTTGCTCGCCCGGCGCCGCGAGGTGACGGTGCCGTTGCTCGGCCGGATCGAGGGCGCCGAGGCCGAGCGGCTGGGGGAGCGGGGCCTCGTGGTGACTTGGCACACGGCCGGCGGCCCGGCCCTCTTGCTGGTCGCCAATCTGGGCGACGATCCGCTGCAGGCGAGCCTGCCGCGGGGGCGGCTGGTCGCGAGTTCGACGCCCGTGGTCGCGGCCCCGCTGCCCGGCTGGACAGCCGCCTGGTGGGAGCTCGCCGGGAGCAGGGCTTGACCGAGACCCGCCCGCTCCGCGCCACCTACCGCCTGCAGATCGACGCGGACTTCGACCTCGATGCCGCCCGGGACGTCGTGCCCTATCTGGCGACGCTCGGGGTGAGCCATCTCTATCTCTCGCCGATCTGGCGGGCGCGGCCGGGCTCGCCGCACGGCTACGACGTGGTGGACCATGCGTCGATCAACCCCGAAGTCGGCGGCCGTGACGCCTTCGACCGGCTGGTCGCCGTGGCGCACGGCCACGGGCTCGGGCTGATCCTCGACTGCGTGCCGAACCACATGGGCATCGGCTACGCCAATCCCTGGTGGCGCGACGTGCTGATGTGGGGCGAGGCCTCGCCTTACGCGAACTTCTTCGACATCGACTGGAAGGCGCCGGAGCCGACGCTCGAGGGCAAGGTGCTCCTGCCGATCCTGGGCGACCACTACGGCCGCGTGCTGGAGGACGGCCAGCTGGTCCCCGACTTCGACGGCGGGCGGCTGGTCGTGCGCTACTACGAGCACACGGTGCCCATCTTCCCGCGGGACACGGCGGAGGTGCTGGACGCGGCCGCGGGTCTGGCGGAGGACGAGGCCGCTGCGGCGAAACTGAAGGAGCTGGCGGCACTGGCCCTGGAGTTGGCGAAGCGGCGGGCGCGCGTCTCGCGCCAGCGCCGGCGTGCCGACCGCGACCGTGCCGACCGTCTGGCGGACCGGCTGGCCGAGGCCCGCGCGACGGCGGCGGTGGAAACGGCGCTGCGCCGGGCGCTCGAGGCGCTCAATCCCGACCGCCTGCACCGTCTGTTGGAGCGCCAAGCCTATCGCCTCGCCTATTGGCGGTTGGCCGCACAGGAGATCAACTACCGCCGCTTCTTCGACATCAACGACCTCGCGGGGCTCCGGATCGAGGAGCCGGGGCTGTTCGAGGCAGCCCATGCGCTGGTGCTGGAGCTGGTGGCCAACGGCGCGGTCGACGGGCTGCGGCTGGACCACGTGGATGGCCTGCTCGACCCGCAGAGCTACCTGGCCCGGCTGCGCCGCCAGGCCAAGCGCCCCGACGGCCGCCCCGCTTGGCTGTTCGTCGAGAAGATCCTGGGCGAGGACGAGGCGCTGCCGCCGACCTGGCCGATCGAGGGCTCGACCGGCTACGAGGTGATGCGGCTGTTGCACTTCGTCCAGGTCGACCCCGCCGCGCGCCGGCCGCTCTTGATGCTCTACCGCTCGCTCACCGAGTGCGGCGGCGACTTCCACAGCCAGGTGGTCGATGCCAAGCGCTTCACCATGTCGACCAGCCTCGCCGCCGAACTCAACGTGCTGGCGGGCGACCTCAACCGGATCGCCAAGAGTTCGCGCTTCACCCGCGACTACGGCCGCCCGGCGCTGCGCGAAGCGCTGCGCAACGTCATCGCGCACTTTCCGATCTACCGCACCTATGTCGGGCCCAAGGGGGCGAGCGACGCCGACCGGGCGACCATCGAGCGCGCGATCCGGCGCGCGCGGCGTGCCGCGACGATGCCCGACCTCTCGATCTACGATTTCCTGCAGGGCGTGCTCACCACCGACGCGATCGGCGCCGGGATCAAGGGGTTGCGCGCCGGCGAAATCCGCCGCTTCGCCATGCGCCTGCAGCAATATACCGGGCCCGTGACCGCGAAATCCGTGGAGGACACGGCGTTCTATCGCTGGTTCCCGCTGGTCTCGCTCAACGAGGTGGGCTCCGAGCCGACCCACTTCGGCCTGGACGCCGACGCCTTCCACCGGGAAAACGCCAAGCGGCACCTCGCGTGGCCGGCGGGGCTGGTCGCCTCCGCCACCCACGACCACAAGCGCGGCGAGGACGTGCGCGCCCGGCTCGCCGTGCTGAGCGAGCGGCCGCAGCCCTGGAGCCGGGCCGTCCGGCGCTGGTTCCGCTTGGCCGAACCGTTGGTGGCCGCGACCGAGGACGGCCCCGCCCCGAGCCCGAACGACGTCTATCTGTTCTTCCAGACGCTGGTCGGGATCTGGCCGATCGACCTCGAGATCCGCGATCGGGAGGGCCTCGCGAGCCTGAGCGACCGGCTCCAGGGCTACATGGAAAAGGCGATCCGCGAGGCCAAGCGGCAGACCAGCTGGGCCGTGACCAACGAGGTCTACGAGGCCTCGGTGCGCGAGTTCGTCGCCGCCGCCCTCGACCCGGACCAGTCGCCGCGGCTGCTCGACGAGGTGCGCGCGTTCGTCGCCGAGATCGCCCGGCCGGGCGCCGTCAACGGCCTCGCCCAGACGGTGCTGAAGCTGACGGTGCCGGGCGTGCCCGACATCTACCAGGGCACCGAGGGGTGGGACTTCAGCCTGGTCGATCCGGACAACCGCCGGCCGGTCGACTACGCTGCCCGGGCCGCGAGCCTCACGGCGCTGACGAACGGCCTGGACCCCGCGCTCCTGGCGCACGGCTGGCACGACGGACGGATCAAGCAGGCACTGGTGCAGCGGCTGCTCGCGGCCCGCACGGCGGACCCGGAGCTGTTCCGTGCCGGCGCCTACCGCCCGCTCGAGGCGAGCGGCGAGGCGGCGGACGCGGTCTTGGCCTTCGCCCGCGTGCTCGACGACCGCGCCCTGATCGTGGCGGTGCCGCGGCTCGCCGCCTCGCATCTGGCGCCCGACGGACTGGGCCTCCTCTGGGGAGAGACCCGCTTGCCCGTCACGGGGCTGGTAGCCGATCCGGGCCGGCTCGAGGACGTCATCCGCCAGCGCGCGTTGCCGCTGGTGGACGAAGTGTCGCTGACGGCGGCGGCGCACGATCTGCCGGTGCTGGTGCTCAAAATCGGCCGCTGAGCGGCGGCTCAGCCGACCGGATGCAGGCGCACCAGACGGCCGGCGCCGTGGCGGTAGTCGCGCTCGATCACGAGGCCGTCGGGCGGCTCGAACGGTTCCGCCTTGGCGAGTTCGACCAGGACGATCGCCTCGGCAGCGAGCCAGCGTCCCTCGACCAGCCGGGCCAGCGCCCGCTCGGCGAGCCCGCGGCCGTAGGGCGGATCGAGAAAGGCGACCTCGACCGGGGTCGTCGCGGGCCCCAGCCGGGTCGCGTCGTTGCGCAGGAGGGTGATCTGCCCCTCGACGCCGAGCGTCCGGGCGTTGCGGCGGATCAGGTCGGCCGCGGCCGGGTCGTTCTCGACGAAGGTGACGTGTGCGGCTCCCTCCGAGAGCGCCTCGAAACCGATCGCGCCCGTGCCGGCGAACAGCTCGGCGAACCGCACGCCCGCGAAGTCGTCGAGCTGCGCCCGCAGGATGTCGAACACGGCTTGGCGGCGCCGCGCCGAGGTGGGGCGGAGGCTCCGGTCGGGTGGTGCTGCGAGCACCGTGCCCTTGAAGCGGCCGCCCTGGATCCTCAGGACCATCGCCGCAGCGCCTTGCCGAGCTGTTCCTTCAGCACCTTGAAGGGCACCTCCTCGACGTGGCCGCGCGGCAGGGCGCCGAGCTGGAAGGGGCCGTAGGCGGTGCGGATCAGCCGGTTCACGGGGTAGCCCAGATGCTCCATCACCCGCCGCACCTCGCGGTTCTTGCCCTCGCGCAGGCGGACGTTCAGCCAGGCGTTGTCGCCCTGCTGGCGCTCGAGCGTCGCCTCGATCGGCCCGTAGCGCACCCCGTCGACCGTGATCCCCTGCGCGAGGGTGGCCAGCGCCTCCGGCCGAACCTTGCCGTGCACCCGCACCCGGTAGCGGCGCGCCCAAGCGGTCTGCGGCAGTTCCATGTGGCGCTTGAGCGCCCCGTCGTTGGTGAGCAGCAGCAGGCCCTCGGAATTGAGGTCGAGTCGGCCGACCGGCATCAGGTGGTCGAGGTGACGCGGCAGCTGGTCGTAGATGGTCGAGCGGCCCTCCGGGTCGCGCCGGGCGACCAGCACCCCCTCGGGCTTGTGGAAGCGCACCAGCCGCGGCGGCTCGAGGTCGGGCAGCGGCTGGCCGTCGACCTCGATCCGCGCCGCTTCGGTCACCAGATGGGCCGGCGTGGTCAACGGCTTGCCGTCGACCTGGACGCGGCCGTCCTGGATCAGCCGCTCGGCATCGCGCCTCGAGCAGAGCCCCGAGCGGGCGATCCGCTTGGCGATGCGCTCGCCCGCGCCAGCGCCCTCGTCCGCCCGGCGCTCAGCCACCGGCGGCCTCCACGAACGCGCGAAAGAGCGGCCCGTCGGCGGCACTGACGCCGTACTCCGGATGCCACTGCACGCCGACGGCGAAGCGGTAGGCCGGGGCCTCGATCGCCTCGATCACCCCGTCCGGGGCAAAGCCGCTGACGACGACGCCCTCCGGTACCCGCCCGGCGGCCTGGTGATGCGCGCTGTTGACCGCGAGCTCCGGGCAGCCGGCGATACGGTGCAGCAACGTGCCCTCGACGACGCGCACGGCATGACCCGGCTCGGTGCGCGGATGGGGCTGCTCGTGGGCGAGCGCGTTCGCCACCTCGTCCGGGATGTGCTGGATCAGCGTGCCGCCGAGCACGACGTGGAGCAGTTGCTGGCCGCCGCAGATGCCGAGCACCGGCAAATCGCGCTCGAGCGCGCCGCGGGTCAGGCCGAACTCGAACGCGGTGCGGCGGTCCTTGGTCGTGGTCAGCGCATGGCGGGCACCGCCCGCGTAGTAAGTCGGATCGATGTCGAAGGCACCACCGGTGACGATCACCCCGTCGAGATCGTCGAGATAGCTTTCCACCAGCTCGACCTCGTGCGGCAGCGGGAGCGGCACCGCGCCCGCGGCACGCACCGCGTCGACGTAGTTCTGCCGGCAGGCGTACCACGGCAGGGCGCTGAAGCCGCCGCCCGCCTCCCAGTCGAGGGTGATGCCGATCCGCGGGCGCCGGCCCCGCTCCGGCTCACGCGCGGCCACGGGCGGCCTCCACGAAGGCGGCAAACAGCGCGTGGTCGGCCGCCGAGACACCGAATTCGGGCGCCCATTGCACCCCGAGGGCGAAACGCCGGTCGGGCACCTCGATCGCCTCGACCACCCCGTCCGGCGCCCGCGCCCCGATCACGGCGCGCTCCGCCAAGATGCCGACGGCCTGATGATGGTCGCTGTTCACCAGCAGGACGGGGCGACCGGCAATGCGCGCGAGCAGCGTATCGGCGGTGATGGCCACCTCGTGGCTCGGCCGCGTCCGGCACGCGGTCTGCTCGTGCGGCAGCGCGTTCGCAACCTCGTCGGGAATGTGCTGGATCAATGTTCCTCCCAGGACCACGTTGAGCAGTTGATGGCCGTAGCCGACGCAGAAGAGCGGCAGGTCCGCCGCGAGCGCGCCGGCGATCAGGCCGAAGTCGAAGGCCGTTCGCCGGTCCTTGGTCACCGTGGCGCCGTGCCGGCCCGGCTGCCCGTAATAGCTCGGATCGACGTCGACCGAACCGCCCGTGACGTAAAGTCCGTCGAGTTGGTCGAGATAAGCGTCGGCCAAGCCCGGCTCGGCGGGCAAGGCCAAGGGCAGGCCGCCCGCCCGAACGACCGCGTCGACGCAGTTCTGCGGGCAGGCATACCAGGGATGCCGGCTGACATCGCCTTCGGCCAGCCAATCGAGGGTGAGGCCGATACGTGGCGGGGTTGCAAACTGCGTCATGGTGGGCGACCCGACGGGAAAAGGCGGGCGGCCGCCGCGGCTCAGGCCGGGCGTTCGCCGTCCAGCGCATGGCGTAGCTTCTGCAAGGCCAAGCGCAAGCGCGACTTCACGGTGCCCAGCGGCAGATCGAACCGCGCGGCCAACGCGCTGTGGGACGCCTCCTCGTAGAACGACACGCGGACCAATTCCGCCTGCTCCTCGGGTAACAGGGCCAGGGCGGCGCGCAACCGCTCGGCCGATTGCTCCGCATCCAGCGCCCGGTCCGGCTCGGGTGCGGCACTGGGCTGCAACATCGGCTCGTCGGGGTCCAGTTCCGGCCGCCGCTCGCGCCGCAGCACGTCGATCTGGCGGTTGCGGGCGATGGTGAACACCCAGGTCGAGACGCTCGCCTGGCGGCGGTCGTACAGGCCGGCCCGCTGCCAGACGGTCAGCATGACCTCCTGCACGAGGTCCTCGGCCTGGGCGTCGCCGGCCCCCCGCCGCCGGAGAAACGCCTTCAGGCGCGGTGCGTAGTGGTCGAACAGTTCCATGAAGGCCGCCCGGTCCTGTTCGCTTGCCACGCGCTCGACGAGGTCGGCCAACCGCACCGGCGAACCCGGTGTCCGGTCAAGCGGAGGCGTGCGCGGATCGGCCGACATGGCAGGAGTCTAGCGGCCCGAACGGCCGGTTCACAAGGTCCGACCGGGGACGCGCCGGACGTCGCCTCATCGGGCCGTCCCGGCGCATTCGCGGCAGAGCACCACGGTCGGATCGAAGGCGAGGCGCCGGGGCTCGATCGGCTCCTCGCAACGCGCGCACCAGCCGAAAGAATCGTTCACGAGCCGCTGCAGGGCTCGGTCGATCCGCTCCAGTTCGCCGAGACGGCGTTGCCGTCCGGCCTTGGCCATCGACTGCCGCTGCATGGCGTCCATGCGCGAAAGGCGACCCTGCTGCGTCTGGTCGAGGGCCACCGGCCGCACGTCCTCTTGCGTTTCCTCGAGCAGATCGCATATCTCGGATCGGCGATCGAGCAAGCGTCGACGTATCCCGTCCACATCGGTCGGGGGTGCTGCCCCCTGGTGGTCTCCCATCGGTTCCGCTATCTCCGCTCGTTCTCCCGCCAATGTCGGAGGTTTCCTTGGTCGACGCAACCGCCCCGAGCCAGCCGGCGGTCGCCGCGGCGCGGCGGCGCACCTTCGCCATCATCTCGCATCCGGACGCGGGCAAAACCACGCTGACGGAAAAACTGCTTCTCCAGGGCGGCGCCATTCACCTCGCGGGCGAGGTCAAGGCCAAGGGCGAGCGGCGCCGTGCCCGCTCGGACTGGATGAAGATCGAGCAGCAGCGCGGCATCTCGGTCTCGACCTCGGTCATGACCTTCGATTTCGCCGGCTGCACGTTCAATCTGCTCGACACGCCGGGCCACGAGGACTTCTCGGAAGACACCTACCGGACGCTGACCGCGGTCGATTCGGCGGTGATGGTGCTGGATGCGGCGAAAGGTATCGAGACGCAGACGCGGAAGCTGTTCGAGGTCTGCCGGCTGCGCGACATGCCGATCGTGACCTTCGTCAACAAGTTCGACCGGGAGGCCCGCGACCCGCTGGAGCTGCTCGACGAGATCCAGGACCAACTGGCCTTGGATACGGCGCCGATGATGTGGCCGGTCGGCATGGGGCAGAACTTCAAGGGCTGCTGGCTGTTCGACGAGCAGGCTCTGTTGCACGTCGATCATCCGACCGAGCGCTACCGCCTCCAGGCGAGCCCGCTGCCCGATCCGGATGCCCTCGCCGAACTCGCCGGCAGGGAACAGGCGGCGCACGCGGTCGAGGGCATGGACCTCGTCCATCAGGCCTGCCCGCCGTTCGATGCGCAGGCGTTTCGCGAGGGGCACCTGACGCCCGTGTTCTTCGGCTCGGCGCTGCGCAATTTCGGTGTGGCGCAACTGTTGGAGGGGCTTGCCCGGATGGCGCCCTCGCCGCAGCCCCAGCCGAGCCGCGACCGGGTGGTGGAGCCCGGCGAGGACAAGGTTTCGGGCTTCGTCTTCAAGGTCCAGGCGAACATGGACCCGAAGCACCGCGACCGGGTGGCGTTCCTCCGTCTCTGCTCCGGCCGCTTCCAGCGCGGCATGAAGCTGAAGCAGGTGCGCTCGGGCAAGCCGATCACCGTTTCGGCGCCGATCTTCTTCTTCGCGGACGACCGCGGGCTGGCCGACCAGGCGTGGCCGGGCGACATCATCGGCGTGCCGAACCACGGCGTGCTCCGGGTCGGCGACAGCCTGACCGAGGGCGAGGACCTGCGCTTCACCGGCATTCCCAATTTCGCGCCGGAAATCCTGCAGCGGGTCCGGCTCGACGACCCGATGAAGCAGAAGCACCTGCGCCGGGCGCTGGAGGACCTCGCCGAGGAGGGCGTCACCCAGGTCTTCAAGCCGATGCTCGGGGCGCAGTGGGTGGTGGGCGTGGTCGGCCGCCTCCAGCTCGACGTGCTGCAGACCCGCATCGAGAACGAATACGGCATCAAGATCGGCTTCGATTCCGCCCCCTACGTCACCGCCCGCTGGGTGGATGGCGAGAAGGACGAACTGGAGCGCTTCGTGCGCGCCAAGCACGCGGTGCTCGCCGAGGACCGCGACGGGCACCCTGTGTTCCTCGCCCGCAACGCCTTCGATCTGCAGCGCACCGTCGACGAGTGGCCGAAGCTCGCCTTCACCGCCGTGCGCGAGCGGGCCTGACGCCCTTGGCCAGCGGATCGGAGCCCCGCCGGGTGCCGCGCTCCGGCGATTCGGGCGAGGTGGTGACCATTCGCCACCGGCTGAACGGTCGTCGGGCGCGACTGCACGCCTGGTTCGACATGCTGGTGACCGACCACGGCGTCGTGCGCCTCGTCCATCCCAACTGGGGCGAGGTGGCGCCGGGCGTCTACCGCTCGTCGCAGCCGTCGCCCGGCCAGCTGCGCCGCGCGCACGCCAAGGGCATCCGCACCGTGCTCAACCTCCGGGCCGAGCGGGACTGCGGTGCGTTCGTGCTGCAGGAAGCGGCCTGCGCCGAGTTGGGCATGGACCTCGTCAACGTCCAGGTCCGCTCGCGCGACGTGCCCTCCAAGGCGCTGATCGGCGACTTGGACAGGCTGTTCGCGACCCTGCCGCGTCCCTTGCTCATGCACTGCAAGTCGGGCGCCGACCGCACCGGGATCGTCGGTGCCCTCTACTTGATCCTGCACGAGGGCCGGCCCGTCGAAGAGGCGGTCAGGAGCCAACTCTCCTGGCGCTGGGGGCATGTGCGCCACGCCAAGACCGGCATGCTCGATTTCTTCTTCGAGAGCTATCTGGCGGCCAACCGGGCGCGGCCGATGCCCTTTCGGCAATGGGTCGAGGAGGTCTACGACCCCGTCGCGGTGAAGGCGGCGTTCAAGGCCCGCTTCAAGCCCTGGCTGGGCGTGGACCTCACCTTCTGGCGGGAGTGACGCGCCCGGAACGGGCCAGCGCCAGCAACTGGCTCGAGAGGAACAGCACGAGTGCCGTGACCACGATCGACGGGCCGGCCGGGGTGTCGAACCGCCAAGAGAGCGCGAGGCCGAGCGTGGCCGCGGTCATGCCGATGAAGGCGGCAATCCAGGCCATCCGCTCGGGTGTCGCCGCGAAGGGACGGGCCGCCGCCGCCGGGATGATCAGCATGGCGGTGATCAAGAGGATGCCCACGACCTTCATCGCTCCGGCGATGATCAGGGCGATCAGGACCATCAGCGCGAGGCGCAGGAGAAAGACCGGCGCTCCCTCGGCCCGCGCCATCTCCTCGTGCAGCGTGGCGAACAGGAGCCATCGCCAGACGAAGACGAGAAAGGCTAGGATGACGGCACCGCCGAGCCAGATGACGGCGATGTCGCGCCAGCCGACGGCCAGGATGTCGCCGAACAGATAGCCCAAGAGGTCGACGCGGATCGAGCCGGCAAGACCGAGGGTGACGAGGCCCAGCGCCAGCGCCGAGTGGGCGAAGATGCCGAGCAGGGTGTCCGTCGCGATCTGCCGCTGCTGCTGCAGGAGCACGACGAGAACGGCGAGCAGGACCGAGACACCGGCCACCGCGAGCAGCAGGTCGGCGCCGAGCAACAGGCCGAGCGTCACGCCGAGCAATGCGCTGTGCGCCAGCGTGTCCCCGAAATAGGCCATCCGCCGCCAGACGACGAAGCAGCCGAGCGGACCGGCAACGGCCGCAACGCCGAGCCCGGCGAACCACGCGCGGAGGAGAAAGTCGGGCAGCACCGCTCAGCCCTCCGCCTCGTGGGCGGCCGCCGGCACCGGACACGCCTCGCCCTCGTGGTGATGGTGGTGATGGTAGACGGCGAGCGCGTCGGCGGCCCGGCGGCCGAACAGTTCCGCATAGACCGGGTGATTGCCGACCGCCTCGGGCGCTCCGGCGCAGCGGATCGAGCGCTGCAGGCAGATCACCCGGTCGGTGGCGCGCATGACGAGGTGCAGGTCGTGGCTGACCAACAGGACGGCGCAGCCGCGCCGCGCGCGGAGGTCGGCGATCAGTTCGTAGAGCTCGATCTGCCCCAGGTGGTCGATGTTCTGCGCCGGCTCGTCGAGGACCAGGAGGTCGGGCTCGGCGAGCAGCGCGCGGGCGAGCAACACCCGCTGGAACTGCCCGCCCGAGAGGGTCTGCATCGACTGGCCCTCCAGCCCGGCGGCACCCACTTCGTCGAGGACCGCGGCCTTGCGGTCGGCTCGCCGCCGTCGCGGCAGGTCGAGAAAGCGGTCGACCGTGAGCGGCAGGGTGGCGTCGACCGCGAGCCGCTGGGGCACGTAGGCGACGTGCAGACCCGAGCGGCGCTCGACCGTACCCGTCGTGGGTCGGAGCACGCCGAGGGCGAGGCGCACGAGCGTCGACTTGCCGGCGCCGTTCGGGCCGATGAGCGTGATGATCTCGCCCGGACGGACGAGGAGGTCGACGTCCTCCAAGGCCACCAGGGCGCCGAAGCGGACGGTCGCGTGCCGCACCGCGACGAGCGGCCCGTCGCGTCCCGCCGGCTCGCCGACCGATCCGTTCTGCATCGTTGCATCCTCGCGCAGGTCGCGGGGCGACCGTCTAGCGCGTTCGCGCCCGGCGCGCGAGGCCCGCTCAGGCGAGACCGTTGGCCTCGACGAAGCCGAGCACGGCGGCGGCCACGGCGGCCGGCTGATCGATGCACGGCAGATGCCCGGCCTCCGCGATGACGGTGAAGCCGGCACCGGGGATGGTCTCGGCCAACGCCTGCACGACCGCCGGCGTGGTCGAGCCGTCGTGCTCCCCGACGAGGCAGAGGGTCGGCACCTGCACGGCCGCGGCCGCGGCCCGCAGATCGGCCTCGGCCAGCGCCGCGCAGGCGCCGAGATACCCGCTCACCGGCGTGCGGGTCAGCATCGCCCGCATGCCTTCCACATCGGCCGGATGCCGGTCGTGAAACGATGGCGGGAACCAGCGTTGCATCGTGGCGGTGGCGAGCCCCTCCACGCCGTCGTGCTCGACGACGGCAATCCGCTCCTGCCAGAGATCCGGCGAGCCGATTTGGGCGGCCGTGTCCATCAGCACGAGCCCGCGGACGAGATCCGGCCGCGCTGCCGAAAGACCAAGCGCCACTTGGCCGCCGATCGAGACGCCGCAGACCAGGGCTGGCCCCGTGTCGAGCCGGTCCATCAGGCCGGCGAGGTCACGGGCGAGTTGATCGATCGTGTAGGGCGGCTGGCCGATACCGCTCAGGCCGTGGCCGCGCTGATCGTAGCGGATGGCGTTGAAGCCGTCGCCCAGATAGCCGAGCAGCCGCCCCCAGAGGCGGAGGTCCGTGCCGAGCGCATGCACGAGCAGGAGCGGCACGGCACCGCCGTCTCCGCTCCGCCGAGCGTGCAGGACGACACCATCCACGGAGACGAATTGCATGACGATGTCCCTCTCGGTTGAGAACCAAGGGCCGCACTCAGACGGCGGCACCCCGGATCGGGCCGGAACCACCCGGATCGAGGCCCACCATGCGGATGGCCAAGTCCACGGCATGATACACCCAGTCGTGTTTCGCCCGAAAGCTCCGCACCGCCGGCTCCAGGCGGCCGCCCGAGGTGCGACGCGCCGCCAACCTCGCCCTGAGTTCGCCGCCGAAAACGATGGTGCAGGTTGCGAGCAAGTGGTTGGCGTCGCGCACCCCCCGCGCGAGGCGCTCCATGTTCCGGGCCTGATGGCCGAGCGCCAGCATCACGTGACCGGGCAGACACTCGCCCATCAGCCTGGCGAGTTCGATGGTCACTTCGCCGACGATGTAGCCGTCCGCCTGCGGCTGGCCGTGTTCGATCCGGTGCAGATGCCAGTAGCGGCCGATACCCGCGGTCGCCTTGATCGCGTCCGTGTCGAACTCACGCCCGCGCCCGTGGCGCCCGAACAGCGCGACGGTCAGCAGCAACAGGGCCAGCATCCGCCCGTCGATCTCGGTGCTGGCGCTCTCGTCCCAGACGAAGAAGCCGTCGCCGGTGGTGGTTCGGCGAAGTTCCAGAGGCAGATCGCGCGCGGCGAGCGCGCTTTCCGCTTCGCTCAAGGACCGCTCGAGGGCGGCAAGGCGGATCAGTTGCGCCGTCGGGGCCAAGGTGGTGAAGCCCACGAGGTCGAACAGCAGAACCGGACGGGGTGCGGAGAGGGCCACCGCGTAGCGCGCGACCAGGGCATCGATCTT
>JBMCMJ010000007.1:0-25044 GCA_048615135.1 Pseudomonadota bacterium | reverse complement strand
GCATCGGCGGCGTGCTGCGCCTCCAGGACGGCGCGCTCCAGTCGGGCGACGTCGGCCAGATAGGGCAGGGACGCAGCCGGCGGGAAGGTGTCGAGGAAACCGGCGAAGCCCTCGCCGAACAGGGCCAGGGAGCGCTGGCGGGGCGGGTGGGCCACCAGGAAGGCGCGGGCGAGGCCCTGGAAGAAGGCCTCGCCGACCAGTCGATGGATCGTCGGATAGGCAGCGGCCAGCGCCTCCGTCAGGCCGTGCTGCACGTTGTTGCGATAGACCCGAAAGCGTCGCCGTGCGGCACCCTCGAGCATCTTTGGGCAGGCGTCGCCCACGGGCGAGAGCAGCGCTTCGGCCACGGCCGCCTGGAACGCCGCGAGCCCCGTCATCGCGCCCGCTCCGGGTCCGCATGGGCCTCCAGGCAGAACGCCGCCTTCTGCATCTCGGCGAAGAGCACGGGCCAAGCGGGCACGTCGTTGTCCCACTCGACCAGCACGGGCTTGGGGCCGACGCGGGCGAGCAGGTGCCGCAGTAGCGACCAGACATCGGGCGCAACCGGACGGGAATGGCTGTCGATCAACAGGTCCGGCTCGGCCGGGTCCGTTTCGTGGCCGGCGAGGTGGATCTCGCCGATCAGTTCGCCCGGCAGCGCGTCGAGATAGGCTTCGGCGTCGTAGCCGACATTGTGGGCGCTGATCAGCACGTTCTCGACATCCAGCAGCAGCCCGCAACCGGTCCGCTTCGCGACCTCGACGAGAAAGTCGACCTCCTCGCGGGCACGGCCCGGCAGGCGCAGATAGTGCGACGGGTTCTCGATCAGGATCGTACGGCCCAACACCTCCTGGGTGCGATGGATGTTGGCCGTCACCGTTGCCAGCGTCTCGTCGGTGAGCGGCACCGGAAGCAGGTCGCCGAAATAGAGATCGCCATGGGCCGACCAGGCGAGGTGCTCCGAGACGCTGGCCGGGGCGTAGCGGTCGACCAATCGGCGGAGTGCCCGCAGATGGTCCTCGTCGAGCGGATCGGTCCCGGCCAGCGACAGGGCGACGCCGTGCAGCGACAGGGGATAGCGCTCGCGGATCTGCGCAAGCAGGCGGTGACGCGGCCCACCCTCGACCATGAAGGTCTCGGGATGAACCTCGAACCAGCCGACGTCCGGCATGTCCGCCAGGATTTCGGCAGCGTGCTCCAGCTTCAGGCCGACCCCGGCGCGGGGCGGCAGGACATCGGTCATGGGGGAAGCCTTTCGGGGTGCAGGAAAGCCGGCCGGCCAACTGCGCCGGCCGGCATGTGCTCAGCTCGGGATGTCGCGGTCCAGCTCTTCCAGGCTGCCCGTGATCTCGCGGCCATCGGCCGTGGTCAGGGTGATGTCCTCGCAGGTGCCGGCCGGCACGAGCTTCCAGGCATTGCCCTGGTAGTCGATGGTCGAGGTGCCGGCGCAGGTGGTGCCCGGTCCGGCCGCGCAGTCGTTCTGCCCGGCGAGCGAGACGCCGTAGCACTTCTCCATGGTCTGGGCGTGCGCGCTTGGCCCGGCGGCGAGCTGGGCGGCCGCGACCAGCGCCGAGCTGATGAGGGCGGCCTTGGTCTCGAGGGTCATGGGTCGTCTCCTCTGCTGTTCGCTTGCGGCCCGCCGGCGGCGACACCTTGCCGGCGGGCGACGGGTCGAACGCTATCGTGCGCTGGCCGCACTGCCGAATGACGAAGGGCTGACGCCGCTTCACGGCCGCGAGATCATCCGGTGAGCGCGCCGGGTGGTGCCAAGGCCGCAAGGCTCCCCCCTCGCGCTGGCGATGGACGCATCCCGCCTTCTCTGGTCCAAGCAGGGACTCGGGTCGCCGCACGTGCGGCCAGGGGGGCTCGACCAGCCATGCGCACCATGAGCAGGGGTTCGCGGGACGTGACGCCGGCCGGAGCGATCCTCACGGCGCCGTCGGCGCGCTTCGCCGCTTCCTTCGCCGAGGCGCTGGCGGAGGGCTTTCGGCGCGGCAACCGCGCCGCCGCCTCCACCGCCGAAATCCGGCGTGCGCGCGGCGACTTCCGGGCCTATCGGGCCCAGCGTCTCGAGCAGGCGGCGCGGATCGTGCTCCCCGACGGCCGGCGCGTGCCGCCCGTGCCGGTCTCGCTGCACTGGCTGGTGGCGGGCGAGGAGTTCCTCGGCGAGTTGAGCTTTCGCCACCGGCTCTGCCCGGAACTCCGCCTGTCGGGCGGCCACATGGGCTACGGCATTCGCCCGTCCCGGCGCGGTCGGGGATTCGCCAAACGCCTGCTCGCCCTCGGCCTCGATCTCGCCCGCGCCAAGGGGCTTCCGCAGGCGCTCCTCACCTGCCACGACGACAACCGGGCCTCGGCGCGCGTCATCGAGGCGAACGGCGGCGTTCTGGAGGACGTGATCGACGACATCTTCGGCGGCGGACCGTTGCGCCGCTACTGGATCGACCTCGGCGGGGCGGGAGCGTGACCGTGCTGGCCTCTCGCGGCGGCGAGGCCAGTCCGGCCGTGCTGGGCGTGCTGTGCATCGTCGCCGGCATGGTCTGCGTCACCCTCAACGACGCCCTCATGAAGTGGCTGAGCCCGACCTACGCGCTGCATCAGGCGGTGTTGATCCGCTCGTTCTTCGCGATCGGCCTGCTGCTCGCGATCGCTTGGTTCACCACCGGGCTCGCCGCGCTGCGCACCAAGCGGCCGGGGCTGCACCTGTTGCGCGGCGGCCTCGTGATCTTCGTCAACTCGGCCTATTTCCTGGCGCTGGCCGCGATGCCGCTGGCCGAGGCGATGGCGATCTTCTTCGTCGCCCCGCTGTTCATCACCCTGCTCTCGGTGCCGATGCTCGGCGAGCGCATCGGGCCCTGGCGCCTCGCTGCGGTCGTCATCGGCCTTTCGGGCGTCTTGGTCATGCTCCGTCCGGGCGGCGACGGCTGGCAGTTGACGGCCCTCCTGCCGGTCGCGGCCGCCGTCGCCTACGCCTTCATGCAACTGCTGACGCGGCGGCTCGGCATGACCGACCGGGCGCTGACCATGACCTTCACCATGCAGTCCTGCTTTCTCGTGTTCAGCGCCGGTGTCGGCCTCGCCATCGGTGACGGCAGGTTCGGCGACGTCGAGCATCCGAGCCTTGCCTTCCTGCTGCGCGCCTGGACGTGGCCGGCGGCCGCCGATGTGGCGCTGCTCGCCCTGTGCGGTACGCTGGTGGCGCTCGGCGGCATGCTGATCTCGCAGGCCTACCGGCTCGCGGAGGCGACCGCGGTCGCCCCCTTCGAGTACACCGCCTTGCCGATCGCGGTGTTCTGGGGCTGGATGCTCTGGGGCGACGTGCCGGACCTCGTCGCCTGGACCGGGCTCGTGCTGATCGCCGGCGGCGGGCTCCTGGTGATCTGGCGCGAGGCCTATCGCCGACGCCCGATCGTCGCCGCGCGGCCGATGCCGCGCAATCGCTGATCGTCGAGGAGGAAACGCCGTCATGGCTTCGGTGCTGCCGGTTCGGGTTCAGGCCATCGGGGCCAGCTCGCGCACCCTCGCACCGGGGCTCGTGCTCTGCTTCACCGTGGCCGCCGCCGCGACCTTTCTGGGTGAGCACTACGCCGCACCGGTCATGCTCTTCGCGCTCCTGATCGGCATGGCCTTCCACTTCCTCGCCGCGGACGAGAAGTGCCGGCCGGGCATCGAGTTCACCGCCAAGCGGCTGCTCCGGGTCGGCGTGGCATTGCTCGGCGTGCGGGTGACGCTGGACCAGCTCGTCGCGCTCGGCGCGACACCGATCGTGCTCGTGGTGAGCTGTCTGCTCGCCACCCTGCTGATCGGCGTGGTGCTGGCGATCGCCCTCGACCGGGGGCGCCGCTTCGGCATCCTCACCGGCGGCGCCGTCGCCATCTGCGGCGCGTCCGCGGCGCTCGCCATCTCCGCTGCCCTGCCGGCCTATCGCGACAAGGAGCGCGACACCCTCTTCACGGTCATCGCCGTCACCACCCTCTCGACCGTGGCGATGGTCCTCTATCCGGTGCTGTTCGGCGTGCTCGGCTTCGACGACACGCAAATCGGCGTGCTGATCGGCGCCACCATCCACGACGTCGCGCAGGTGGTCGGCGCCGGCTACGCCGTGTCGCCCGAGACGGGCGATACCGCCACCTACGTCAAGCTGCTGCGGGTCACGATGTTGCCGATCGTGGTGGTCGTCATCGCCGTGCTGGCGACGCGGATGGGCGGGGAAGGAACGGCGAAGGCGCCGTTGCCGGTGTTCGCCTTCGCCTTCGTCGGACTGTTGCTGCTCAACAGCTTCGGGCTGATCCCGGCCCCGGTCGTCGCCGTTCTGGAGAACCTCTCCCGCTGGCTCCTGGTGGGCGCCATCGCCGCCCTCGGGATCAAGACCTCCTTGAAGGCGATGGTCGATCTCGGCCCGCTGCCGCTCGCGGTCGTCGTCGGTGAGACCCTGTTCCTGCTCGGCCTCGCCACGACGCTCCTGGTGGTGATGGGTTGAGCCTCGATCTCAGGTCGAGGTCGTGTAGCGCGCCATGGCGTCTTCATGGTTCGCGGCGATGTGCCAGCCGCCGGCTGCGGCGAGCGTGACGGCCACCGCCAGGGCCAGCGGACGAAAGGGCAGGGGGGCGGGCTGCCAGCGGAGGTGGAGGAGGGCGGAGAGCGCGACCCAGGCACCACCGAAGGCGACGCCGGCCAGCACATCCGAAACCCAGTGCACCCCCAGATAGATCCGCGAGAAGGCGATGGCGACGATCAGCGCGAGCAGCGGAGCCGCGATCGGCGTCCGGCGCTCGGGCGCAGCGCCCCGGATCAGCAAAAATCCGAGAAATCCGTAGACGACGATGCTCGTCGTCGCGTGACCGCTCGGAAATGCGAAGGCCGAGATGCCCTCGTAGACGTCGACCGGCCGCGGGCGTTGCAGGGTCAGCTTGATCAGCGACATCCAGACGAGACCGCCCAGGACGACCACGAGCAGATGCCCCGCCACCCGCCACGCGCCGAGCAGGGCCAGTGTCGCGGCGGTGACGCTCACCACGGGAACGATCACCTCCGCGTCGCCGAGCACGGTGATCGCCACCATCAGGTGCTCGCCCGCGGGCGAGCGCAGAGCGTCGAGCAGGTGGTAGGCGAGCCGGTCCAGGGTGGCGAGCGGCTCGCCCTCGAGCAGGTTCTCCGTGAGCTCGAAGAAGGTCCAAAGGCCGAGCAGGAGGGCGCCGGCCAGCAGCAGCAAGGCGCCGAGGCCGACTTCCGCGGCCGCCCGTTCCGCGGTGGACCAAGGGATGCCCCGGCGCCCGCCGCCCAAGCGCATCAGCCGATGCGCCACCCGGTCGATCGCGGGCGCGAGACGTTCGGCCAGGAGCCCGATCGACGACCAAACGAGCCCGATCAGACTGCCGAGGAGGAGCAGGAGAAGGCCGAACCGGAGAGAGCCCGCGGCGAGACCGGCGACGGTGGACACGGCCGCGAGGGCGCCGCTCCAGCGGAGCAACTTGCGGCGTGCTCCGCTCACCGGCTGGCCGGGCTCATCGGCCGGTCGGTGACGAGATCGAAGACGAACAGCCGATCCGCCCAGCCGTCACCCCGGGCGAACCGGTCGTAGCCGTAGTCCATCAGCGCCTTCATGTAGACGGGATCGAACGGCCCCGAATAGGGCACGTCGAAATCCGTATCGATCCACGTCGCCTTGAAGTCGAACCCGGTTTCCTCCGCGACCTCGCGCGACAGGAGCAGGCCGGCAGCACCGTTGATCGCGATCATCGTCGAGACGGTCTGCTGCGCGATGTCGGGCAGGCGCGGCTCGACCGCCTCCCATTCCGGCAGCAACTGGCCGTTGCGGATGACGTACATGGTGAGCCTTGGCCGGTAGCCGCGGCCCTCGAACAGGTCGTGGGTGAGCAGGAAGGACGAGAGCACGGTGGTCTGCGAGATGATGCCGCCGTCGCCGTGCAACTCGTCGTAGAGGCGGCCGTTGGCTTCCACTTCCATGCGGACCAGCGGGAACGCGACCGGGACCGACGCGGAGGCCAGCAGTGCTTTGTGGAAGACGTCGAGGCGGTTGGGCGCGTCGCTGGCGGCGATACAGCCGAGGTTCCAGATCACCGGGCGCTTGGCGTCGAGGCTGGTGCTCTGCACGACCAACCGGCGGCCCTTCTCGTGCTCGCGGGCGATGGCGTCGAGCATCTCCTCGGTCGCGTAGCGGCGGATGGTCTGAAGGAGCGGCGTGGTGTCGACGACCGACGCGGCCCCCCAGATCGCCGTCCAAGGCCGGCGCCGGATCACCTGGTCCGCCGAGATGCCGTAGACCTCGGCCAGTTCGTCGTCCCAGTCGGACCCGAGAAAGGCAAAGGGGGCCGAGAGGGCGCCGGTGCTCACGCCCGTGACGATGGTGAACTCGGGCCGCGTGCCGCTTTCCGACCACGCGCGCAGAAAGCCCGCCCCGTAGGCGCCGTTGTCGGCGCCGCCGGACAGCGCCAGGATGCTGAATTCGCCGTCGCCGCCCGGCCGGAACCGGTCGGGATAGGCCCGTTCCAACTGGTCGATCTGGAGGTCGGCGGCGTCCGAGGTCGCCACCTGCTCGGACATCGGCCATGCCCGGCCGCAGTCGATGCCGGGTGCCTTGGCGTCGAGCATCAGTTCGGGCGGCAGCGGATTGCGCGGCAACGGCGCGGCGGCGCAGCCCGCCAGCGTCAGGGCGAGGACGCAGGCGAGGCCACGTCCGAGGGCGGGGGTCGCTGTCGAGCGTCGGTTCCTTCGACGGCGCAACCCGGCTGTAGCGGTGTGACCCCGTGGGGATAAAAGCGTTGCGACGTCGCTCACGTTGCCTCTGTCCTTCAGCCGCGCCGAGAGATGCACGATCAGAACCCTTGCCGTGCGTGCCCAGAGGTCCTGTTCGGACATGTTCGGCATCGCTCGCGCACGGGCGATCCGGACTAGGGCCGCAGCGACCGTCCCGCCTCGAGGTGAACGATAGGTTCGGTTCCGGCTCGTTGCCCTTATCAGCGACCCAGATTGTAGTGTAGCTGCGACCAGGAGATGTCCGGTAGGCGATTGTACGGCGGATAGAAAAATCCGTGCCGTGAGTACAGCCCGAAGACGTAGGTGAACGGCTCTTCGAAGATCGGCGAGGGCGGGTCGCTGACCCGGACGTTCCAGCGCCCCTGCCGCACCGCCGGATCGGCGCCGAGTTCGGCCAGGGAGACCACATGGTCGTCCTCGGTCCAGCCCAACCAGCGCACGTTCGAATCGACCAGCATCCAGCCACGCGCGGTCCGCACCTCGACCACCGCGTGGGAAGCGATGCCCGGGGTCAGGAGCGATTTCAGCCGGCTGTTCGTCCGGGCGGTCGAATAGACGGCCGCGTAACGCGTCTCCAGGCCCAACTCGCGAAACGCCTTTTCGAGAAACCGACTGCGGTCGAAGCATTGACCGAAGCCGAGCCGCCACAGATCGCACGGCTCGCGGGGCTGACCGAACGGGATCGCCGCGTCGTGAGGAGCCAGGGTCAGTGCGGCATCCTGCACACGCTGGATGGCCCGCAGCTGGTCGTCGAACGCGGCCGGACGGCTGGCGAGCAGACCCGGATAGCCGGCCTCGGCCAACGCCGCGTCCAGACACTCCCGGTCCTCGGCCGTCACGGCCGGGCTCACCGAATGTGCGCCGAGGACGGCGACGGACGCGATGACGCCGAGAACCAAGCCGATTCCTGCCCATCTCGCAACTGGCCGCATCCCGAGCCCTCCGTCGTCGACCGCGCCGGATCCCTTACGGCTTGGCTCGCCGGCCATCGGGCGGCACACCCCCGGCAGGCATCGGTGTGCCACGGTGCATCGGCGTCAGGCCACCTTGAGCGGCTTGTACTTGATCCGGTGCGGCTCGGTCGCCTCGGCGCCGAGGCGGCGGCGCTTGTCGGCCTCGTATTCCTCGAAATTGCCCTCGAACCACTCGACGTGGCTGTCGCCCTCGAAGGCCAGGATGTGCGTGGCGATCCGATCGAGGAACCACCGGTCGTGGCTGACGACGATCGCCGAGCCGGCGAAGTCCAAGAGCGCCTCTTCCAGTGCCCGCAGGGTGTCGACGTCGAGGTCGTTGGTCGGTTCGTCGAGCAGGATGACGTTGGCGCCGCCCTTGAGGAGTTTCGCCATGTGCACCCGGTTGCGCTCGCCGCCCGAGAGCTGGCCGACCTTCTTCTGCTGATCGGCACCCTTGAAGTTGAACGCCGAAACATAGGCGCGGGACGGCATCGTGCCCTTGCCGAGCTCGATCACCTCGGCCCCGCCGCTGATCTCCTGCCAGACGGTCTTGTTCGCATCGAGGCTCTCGCGGCTCTGGTCGACGAAGCCGAGCTTGACCGTGTCGCCGAGCCGGATCGAGCCCTGGTCCGGCGTGTCCTCGCCGACGATCATCTTGATCAAAGTCGACTTGCCGGCACCGTTCGGCCCGATCACGCCGACGATGGCGCCGGGTGGCATGGTGAAGCTCAGATCCTCGATCAGGAGCCGGTCGCCGAAGCCTTTGTACAGGTGCTCGCACTCGATGACGTTGCCGCCGAGCCGGGGACCGGGCGGGATGATGATCTGCGCGGAGCCGGGCGTGCGGTCCTTCGCCTCGGCGAGCAGCGATTCGTAGGCGGTAACGCGGGCCTTGGCCTTGGCGCGCCGGCCGGACGGGCTCTGGCCGATCCACTCCGCCTCGCGGGCGAGCGTGCGCTGGCGCGCCTGGTCCTCGCGCTCCTCCTGCTCCATGCGCTTGCGCTTGTTCTCGAGCCACGCCGAGTAGTTGCCCTCGAAGGGCAGGCCGCGGCCCCGGTCGATCTCCAGGATCCAGCCCGCCACGTTGTCGAGGAAGTAGCGGTCGTGGGTGATGGCGACGACCGTGCCCTTGTACTCCTGCAGGAAGCGCTCCAGCCAGGCGACGCTCTCGGCGTCCAGGTGGTTGGTCGGCTCGTCGAGCAGCAGCATGTCCGGCTGCGAGAGCAGGAGGCGGCAGAGTGCCACCCGGCGCTTCTCGCCGCCCGAGAGGGTGCTCACCTCGGCATCGCCCGGCGGGCAGCGCAGGGCGTCCATCGCCATCTCGACGGTGCGCTCGATCTCCCAGCCATTGACCGCGTCGATCTTCTCCTGGAGTTCGGCCTGTTCGGCCATCAGCGCGTCCATGTCGGCGTCCTCGTCGCCGAACTGCATCGACACCTCGTTGAAGCGGTCGATCAGCGCCTTGGTCTCGGCCACGCCGTCCATCACGTTGCCCATGACGTCCTTCGCGGGGTCGAGTTCCGGCTCCTGCGGCAGGTAGCCGACCTTCACGCCGTCCGCCGCCCAGGCCTCGCCGTTGAAGTCCTTGTCGATGCCGGCCATGATCCTGAGCACCGTTGACTTGCCGGCACCGTTGACGCCGAGCACGCCGATCTTGGCGCCGGGCAAAAAGGCGAGCGTCACGTTCTCGAAGATCTTTTTCCCGCCGGGAAAGATCTTGGTCAACTGACGCATCACGTAGATGTACTGATAAGCGGCCATGGGCGTTCGCTCGGCTGATCGGGCTGCGATGTGCGGAAGTCGCCGCCTTGTAGCAGGGCTGCCCAGGGCGGGAAAGCCCCGCCCGGTGCCCGGCTCAGTACAACTCGTCCTCGAACTCGTCGAAGATGTCCGCCGGCACCTCGGCCCCCTCGCCGCGGATCAGGAAGTCGCGCCGCTGCAGGTAGATCGAGCGCAGCGAGGCATAGAAGTCGAGGCTGGAGCGCTCCAGGTCGTCGAGCTGGTCGAGCACGCTCTCGCGGACATGCACGACGCCGACGCCGGTGACGGCCCAGGAAGCCTCCGACGGGAACACCCAGAACCACGGCGTGGACACCGCGTCGAGGCCCAGGCCGATGCCGTCGCGGACGGTCGACGGGCCGAAGAGGGGCAAGACCAGATAGGTGCTCTCCTCCCACCCCCACTTGCCGAGGGTGACCCCGAACTCGCGCCCGCGCTCGACCTCGCGGTCGTAGGGCGGCTCCAGGTGCGCGGCCACGTCGAACAGCCCGCCGAGGCCGAGGGTGGAATTGATGAAGAACCGGCCGAGCGTATTGCCGGCGGCGTCGGGATCCCCCTGCAGGAGCGCGTTCACGAAGCGGACGGGCTCGGCGAGGTTGCCCAGCACATCGCCGACCCGATCCCGGCCGTATTCCGGAACGAAGAAGCGATAGCCCATCGCCGCCGGCTCGAGGAACGCGCCGTCGATGACCTGGTTCACGGCGAACACGCCGCGGTTGAAGCCCTCGAGCGGGTCCTCGTGGGTCTGCGCCACGCTCGACGGTGCCGCGAGGGCGGTGCCCGCGGCGATGCCGAGGGCGAGGACGAAAGCGCGGAAGCGGGGATGCGACGGGGCGTGCATGAGGGCCTTTCCACCGTAGGTCGAGGGACGGTCGGGGGCAGGCGACCGCCGATGGCTTCGATATAGGGTCGTACGCGTTAAGCAAGATTTGCCATGTGCGCCCTGCTCGACCGCCTACGGTCCCTTCGACGACCGTACAAGAGGGGCAGGACACCGATGGTCAAGATCGTACGATTGAATAGCCTACAGGAGCGGCTCCGCTCCATCCTTAGTGACCGGCCCCACCTTGCCGATTCGTTCGAGCGCGCCCTGTGCGAGCAGGACGAGCAGGCATTGGCCTCGGCCTTCGAGACGCTCCGCGCTTCGCCCAACGACGTGCGCCTCGCGGTGGAGAGCGCCATTCTCGACTGGCTGTTCGGCACCGAGCGTCTGCCGGCGCACGACCGGTTCGCCGAGCATGCCGAAGTCTCCGGCACCGTCCACTGACGACCGGTCCCGCTGTGGGGCGGAGAGCTTGACGCGGATATAAACATATCCGCATATAGCCCTATGGACACGACCCCGCCCGGACTGATCAGCCCTTCGCCGATGACGGCATGGCTCGAGGCGCTGCGCGCCGCCGCCGAGCCGACGCGGTTGCGCCTCCTGGCGCTCTGTGCCGTGGGCGAGTGGACCGTCAGCGAACTGACCCAGGTCATCGGCCAGTCCCAGCCCCGCGTTTCGCGCCATCTCAAGGTGTTGGCCGATGCGGGGCTGCTCGACCGCTTTCGCGAAGGGGCGTGGGTCTTCTACCGGATGGCGCCCGGCGCGCTCGGCCGCAGTCTCGTCGACCTCCTGCCCGCCTCACCGGAACTGGAGGCCGACCGCCGGCGGCTCGGCGACGTGCGCGCGGAGCGGCAGCGCCGTGCCCGGCACTATTTCGATGGTCAGGCGGCGGCATGGGAACAGGTGCGCGCCCTGACGGTCGGCGATGCCGAAGTCGATGCGGTCCTGCTCGCCCTGCTGCGCGACGCGCCGCCCGCGACCCTGGTCGACATCGGCACCGGCACCGGCCACATCCTCCGCGTCCTGGCGCCCGCGATCGAGTTCGGGCTGGGGATCGACCTGTCACTCGACATGCTCGCCGTGGCCCGCGCCAATCTGGACGCGGCCGGCGTGGCCAATTGCCAGCTGCGCCACGGCGACATGTACCAATTGCCGGTCGCGGACCGGGCGTTCGACTGTGCCGTGCTCCATCAGGTGCTGCATTTCGCGACCGAGCCCGAGGCCGTGATCCGCGAGGCGGCGCGCGTCCTGGCGCCCGGCGGACGGCTGATCGTCGTCGACCTCGAGCGGCACGACGTCGAGCGCCTGCGCGAGGACTTCGCCCATCGCCGGCTCGGCTTCACCGACGCGGAGATCGGCGGGTGGATGCGCGACGCCGGGCTCGACCTCTCGACCGTCCGCCGGCTCGCGGGCAAGGTCGCCACCATCGTCGTCTGGCAGGCCCGTGCAGCCGAGGCTGCCGGCCAACGGAGTGCCGCTGCATGACACCTCCTTCGGTGCACCTCTCCTTCGAGATCTTTCCGCCGAAGAACGAGGCGGCGGCGGCCACGCTGGCCGCCACGCTGGCCGATCTGGCACCGCTTCGCGGCGGGTTCCTCTCGATCACCAGCGGTGCCGGCGGCGGCACGCCCGGAGCGAGTGCGGAGCATGCCGCGGCGCTCGGCCGGCTGGCCGCCATGCCGCCGCGGCCGCACCTGACCTGCGTGCAGGGCGCGCGCGCGACGATCGAGGCCGGAGTGCGGGCCTATCTCGATCTCGGCATCGACAGGTTCGTCGCCCTGCGCGGCGATTCGCCCGCACCCGACGGGCGCTACCACCCGCACGACGACGGTTTCGCCTATCCCGATGCCCTGGTGGCGGCGCTGAAGCAGTGGGGCGCGGTCGACGTCGCGGTCGGCGCCTATCCGGAAACCCACCCCGAAGCCGGCAGCGGTGAGGCGTGTCTCGGCTATCTGAAGGCCAAGGTGGATGCCGGCGCCGACCGCATCCTCACGCAGTACTGCTTCGACACCGAGACCATCCTGCGGTGGCGGGATCGAGTGCGGGCCGCGGGCATCGAGGTGCCGATCGGCGTCGGCATCATGCCGATCGGCAACTTCCCCCAGATCAAGCGGTTCAGCGAGCGTTGCGGTGCCGGTGTGCCCGACTGGCTGGTCGCCCGTTTCGAGGGGCTGGAGCCGGCCTCGCCCGAGGCGCACGCCGTCGCGGTCGAGATCGCCGCCGAACAGTGCGCGCGCCTCGTCCGCGCCGGCATGGACCACCTCCACGTCTACACCCTCAACCGCAGCGCCTTGACCCTGGCGCTGGTGCGTGCGCTCGAGGCCGAGCCGCTCGCCATCCGCTGGGCCGCCTGATCCCTCCGACGAAAGGAATTCCGCACGTGAGTGCTGCACGCGAGGCCCTCGACGCCGCAGCCGCGGCGCGCATCCTCGTCCTCGACGGGGCGATGGGCACCATGATCCAGGCCGAAAAGCCGACCGAGGCCGACTACCGGGGCGAGCGCTTTCGCGACCACCCGAAGGATCTCGCCGGCGACAACGAGTTGCTGACCCTCACCCGCCCGGAGCTGATCGAGGGCATCCATCGCGCCTTTCTCGAGGCCGGCTGCGACATCGTCGAGACCAACACCTTCAGCGCCACGCGCATCAGCCAGGCCGACTACGGCTTGGAGGACCTCGCCTTCGAGCTCAACGTCGAGGCGGCCAAGCTCGCCCGCCGCGCGGTCGACGCCTTTTCGACGCCCGAGCGTCCGCGCTGGGTGGCAGGCGCCATCGGCCCCACCAACCGCACCGCCTCGATCAGCCCCGACGTCAACGATCCGGGCTATCGCAACATCACCTTCGACGAGTTGGCGGCGGCTTACGGCGAGGCGGCGCGCGGTCTGCTCGAGGGCGGGGTCGACATCATCCTGGTCGAGACCATCTTCGACACGCTCAACGCCAAGGCCGCCATCTTCGCCCTGGAGACCCTGCGCGACGAACTCGGCGACCTGCCGCCCGTCATGATCTCCGGCACCATCACCGACCGCTCGGGGCGCACCCTCACCGGCCAGACGCCCGAGGCGTTCTGGACCTCGGTCAGCCATGCCCGGCCCTTTGCCGTCGGGCTCAACTGCGCGCTCGGCGCCGCGGAGATGCGCCCGCACCTGAAGGCCTTGGCCGAGGTCGCGGACACCCGCATCTCCGCCTACCCCAATGCCGGCCTGCCCAACGAGATGGGCGGCTACGACGAGACGCCGGAGGAGACGGCGGCGCACCTCGCCGAGTGGGCCGAAGCCGGCCTCGTCAACATCGTCGGCGGCTGCTGCGGCACCACGCCCGCGCACATCCGCGCCATCGCCGAGGCCGTCCGTGGCGTCCCGCCGCGCAAGCTGCCGGCGCACGTGCCGCGCCTGCGCCTCTCCGGGCTCGAGATGTTCGAGGCAGCATGACCAGCGGCATCACCAACTTCGTCGTCGTCGGCGAGCGGACCAACGTCACCGGCTCCGCCCGCTTCAAGAAGCTGATCCTGGCGGGCGACTACGCCGCCGCCGTCGAGGTCGCGCGCCAGCAGATCGAGAACGGGGCGCAGATCATCGACGTCAACATGGACGAGGGGCTGCTCGACGGCGTCCAGGCCATGCGGACCTTCCTCAACCTGATCGCCGCCGAGCCCGACATCGCCCGCGTGCCGGTGATGATCGACAGCTCCAAATGGGAGGTGATCGAGGCCGGGCTCAAGTGCGTCCAGGGCAAGGCCGTGGTCAACTCGATCAGCCTCAAGGAGGGCGAGGGGCCGTTCCTCGAGCAGGCCCGCGCCATTCGCCGCTACGGTGCCGCCGTGGTCGTCATGGCCTTCGACGAGACCGGTCAGGCCGAGACGGCCGAACACAAGTTCGCCATCGCCAAGCGCAGCTTCGATCTGCTGGTCGAAAAGGTGGGCTTCCCGCCCGAGGACATCATCTTCGACCCGAACATCTTCGCGGTCGCCACCGGCATCGAGGAGCACAGCACCTACGCCGTCGCCTTCTTCGAGGCGACGCGGATGATCAAGCAGGCGATGCCCGAGACCCACGTCTCGGGCGGGCTTTCCAACGTGTCGTTCTCGTTCCGCGGCAACGACGCGGTGCGCGAGGCAATGCACTCGGCGTTCCTCTACCACGCCACCCGCGCCGGCATGGACATGGCCATCGTCAACGCGGGCCAGATCACGGTCTACGACGACATCCCCGACGAACTCCGCGAACGCGTCGAAGACGTCCTCTTGAACCGCCGGCCGGATGCGACCGAGCGGCTGCTCGAGATCGCCGAGCGCTATCGCGGCAAGGGCGAGGCGCAGCGGACCAGTGATCCCGCGTGGCGCGAGGGGCCGGTCGAGGCGCGGCTCAGCCACGCCCTGGTCCACGGCATCGCCGATTTCGTGGTCGAGGACACCGAGGAGGCGCGCCAGAAGGCCGAGCGCCCGCTCGACGTCATCGAAGGCCCGCTGATGGCCGGGATGAACGTCGTCGGCGACCTGTTCGGCGAGGGCAAGATGTTCCTGCCGCAGGTGGTGAAGTCGGCCCGCGTGATGAAGACGTCGGTCGCCCACCTCCTCCCCTACATGGAGGAGGAAAAGAAGCGCACCGCCGACACCTCGGCCAAGGGCAAGATCCTGATGGCGACGGTGAAGGGCGACGTGCACGACATCGGCAAGAACATCGTCGGCGTCGTGCTCCAGTGCAACAACTACGACGTGGTCGACCTCGGCGTGATGGTGCCGACCGAGACCATCATCGAGACTGCCAAGCGCGAGCAGGTGGACATCATCGGCCTTTCCGGTCTGATCACGCCGAGCCTCGACCGCATGGTCGAGGTGGCCGCCGAAATGCGCCGCCAGGGCATGACCATCCCGCTCCTGATCGGCGGGGCGACCACCTCGAAGAAGCACACGGCCCTTCGCATCGCGCCCGAATACCCCAACGGCGTGCTGCACGTCGACGACGCCTCCAAGGCGGTGGGCGTCGTCTCCCGCCTGCTCTCCAAGACCCAGCGCAGCGACATCCTGGCCGAGACCCGCACCGCCCAGCAGCAACTCCGCGCCGGCAGCGCGCGCGACGCGGGGCCGCGGCCGACGGTGCCGCTCGATCAGGCCCGCGCCAACGCCTTCGACGGCGACTGGGCCAACTACACGCCGCCGGCCCCCGCCTTCACCGGCCTGCGCGTGTTCGCCCCCTACGCCATCGGCGAACTCGTCCCCTACATCGACTGGACGCCCTTCTTCCGCACCTGGGAGATGAAGGGCACCTTCCCGGCCATCCTCGACGACCCGGTGCAGGGCAAGGCTGCCCGCGACCTGTACGATGCGGCGCTGGAGATGCTGGCGCGCATCGAGCGCGAGGGCTGGTTCACCGCCAAGGCGGTCGTCGGCTTCTGGCCGGCCAACGCCGTGGGCGACGACATCGAGGTCTATGCCGACGCGGAACGTACCGAGGTGCTCGCCCGGCTGTGCACGCTCCGCCAGCAGGGCAGCAAGGGCGGCGGCCGGGTCAACTTCGCGCTCGCCGATTTCGTAGCACCGAAGGGCACCGCCGACTGGATCGGCGGCTTCGCCGTCACCGCCGGTCCCGAGGTCCACGACCGGGCCGAAACGTTCAAGCAGGCCCACGACGACTTCAGCTCGATCCTCGTCCAGGCGCTGGGCGACCGGCTCGCCGAGGCCTTCGCCGAGCGGATGCACGAGCGCGTGCGCCGCGAATTCTGGGGCTACGCGCCCGACGAACAGCTGACCAACGACGAGCTGATCCGCGAGCGCTACCGCGGCATCCGCCCCGCACCCGGCTATCCCGCCTGCCCGGACCACACCGAGAAGCGCAAGCTGTTCGACCTGCTCCACGCCGAGACCAATGTCGGCCTGGAGCTGACCGAGAGCTTCGCCATGTGGCCGGCCGCCGCCGTCTCCGGCTGGTACTTCGCGCATCCGGGGGCCGCCTATTTCGGCGTCGGCCGCATCGGCGAGGACCAGGTGGTCGACTACGCCCGCCGCAAGGGCATGAGCCGCGCGGAGGTCGAGCGCTGGCTGCAGCCCAACCTCGCCTACGATCCCGAGGCCGGCACCGCCAGGGAGCAGTCGGCCGCCTGAGGGACATGCTGCATCTGCGAACGTCCTTGGGATTCGGGGCGACTGGGCGTATGTTGTCTGCCGGAATTGCCGAGGGGGCGAGGCAGGAGTGCGTTCGATGTCCGACGCGTCGTCCGATCCGTTCGCCCCGTGGCTGCGCTCGCTGGGCCCCGTCCCCTGGTCCAGGGCGACCTCGACCAGCGCGTTCCAGGGCGTGGCAGCCCTGGGGGCCATCCAGCGCAATGCCTTGCTCGACACGATCTTCTACGACGTCAACAACCTGACCGACGAGGAGGTCGCGAGCCTCCGCCCCTGGCTGGCGAAGGAGGGGGCCATCCTCGTCGTGCCGCCGAGCGGCGGCAGTTCGCTCGAAGTCTACGCCAGCCTCGCCGATTTCGAGTCCGTGGGCACACGGCGGCGGCTCGGCGCCCTGGCCGTCGCCGGGGTCGGCAGTTCGGCGCTGGGGGCCGCGGCCTTCGCCCGCAACGTCGCCGATGCCTATGGCGGCCCGGTCGCGGCGGTCGTCTCCGGCTACGGTCTGGCCGATCTCCTCACCGAGGCGCTCGGCGGGTTCTTCTGGTTCGGCCAGCTCAACGGCCTGCGCCATCTGTTCGAACTGGTCGAAGATCCGCTCGCCTTCCTCGAGCCCTACAACCAGAGCCGCGGCACGCTCGCCTCGCCCTTGCTGCACCTCAGCCGCGACACCCGCACCGTGTACCGCCTGTTGATGGCACCCGGCGCGAACTTCGACCTCGTGGTCGGCCACTCCAAGGGCAATCTGGTCCTCTCGGAAGCACTCTACGGCCTCGCCCGGCTGCACCCCGAGCGCGCGGCCGACCTCGCGCGGGCGATGACGATCGTGACCGTCAGCGCGGTCATTGCCATGCCGTCCCTCTTCCCGCGGATCATCGACGTCATCGGTGAACTCGACGACTTCGGCCGCTTCAACTCCAGGCGCGACATCGATCCCGACGTCGTCGTGCCCGAGGCCTGGCACCACACCAACACCGCCCTGCCAGGTGCCCTTGCGGTCACGCCGGTGCTCGAAAAGGTCCTGGCGAGCCGGGCTGCCGCACCGCCGGCGCTCGTCAAGGTCGCCTGAAGGCAGGGTCTCATCCGGCTTCGGCGGCCGGCTCCTCGAGGGTGGCGGTCACGCCCAGCAGCCGGCGCCCGACGACGACGCAGGCGACGAGGCTGATGATCGCCCCCGCCACGAACGGGGTGCGCAGACCCGAAAGGTCCGCGAGCGCCCCCATGGCCAGCGCCCCGGCCGCCGGCCCCGCGCGGAAGATGACGCCGTAGAGCGACATCACCCGGCCGAGCATCGTCTCGTCGACCACCCGCTGGGTCAGCGTCTGGCTGCCGATCCCGGCCATCGCCAGCGAGAAGCCGTTGACCACCACCGCGGCCGTGGCGAGCGGCAGGCTCGGCGCATAGGCGACCGCGAGCAGGCTCGCCGCCGAGATCGTGTGGTTGAGCACCACAACCCGCGTCAGGCCCTCCAGCCCGGTGCGCTGCATCATCCAAAGCCCGGCCAGCATGGCGCCCACGCCGATCCCGGCGCTCAGCACCGCAAGCCCGTCGGCGCCCCGCTCCAGGATCAGCGCACTGTAGGCCGGCAACAGCTCGATATAGGCGCGCATGTTGATGCCGAGCACCAGCATCAACAACATGATCGGACCGATCCCCGGATGGCCGCTGGCATAGCGCACGCCTTCGATCACGTCGCTGCCGAGCCCCTTGGGCGCACCCTTGCGCGCGGGCGGACTGTCCAGGTGGATCGCCCGGATGACCGCCAGAAAGAACGCCGACGAGAGCACGTCGAACACGAGCACCGCCTCGACGCCGACCGTCACGATCAGCGCACCGGCCAGCGAAGGGCCGACGAACCGCGCCAAGTTGAACACGATCGCATTGACCGCGATCGCCGTCGGCAGATCCTTCGGCCGCACGAGAATACGGGTCAGCGCCATCCGCGACGGCTGCTTGAAGCCCATCACCATCCCGTTCGCCAGCACCAGCAGCGCCAACAACTCGACGGTCAGCCGGTCCTGCCAGACCAGCACGGTAAGCGCGGTGACGATCGCCATCGAGACCAGTTGGCAGACGCGCACGATGGCGAGGCGCGAGCGGCGGTCGGCAATGGCCCCCGCAAGCGGCGTGATCACGAGGGTTGGAAACAGATCGGCGAACGCGACGAGACCCACCCAGAACGCCTGCTCGGTCAACTCCCACGCCAGCCAGCCGACCGCGATCCGAAGCCCCCACATGCCGACCAGCGAGACGGCATTGCCGTAGGTGAACCGCGCGAAGTCCGGGTTCTCGAAAGCCTGGGCGAGATTGGCAATACCGCGGGCGTACACGCTCGTCTTCCTTTCACGCCCGAACCTTAGGCCCCACGGGAACGGCTTGCAGCCCGCGCCCGGTGCAAGCATGCATTGCACCACCGCCTCGCCGAAAGCGGAAAGGCGGAAAGGCGGAAGTCGAGAGGCGGAAGGCGGAAGGTAAGCAGGGGGCTTTTGGCCCCCTGCACCCCCAACCGCCGGCCAAGGCCGGCGGACTTGGTTGATGGTTTCGTGGAACTAGGGGAAACGGGTCCGAAGCCGGCATGCCGGCTCCTTGTCCGCGCCAAGTCTGGGCAACGTTGGGTGGGGCCGGAGGTTTGCCGTGCGAAGTGCCGCAGGGCGCCACAAATCTGCCGAATTCGCGCAGGCGCGTAATCGGCGGTCGGTAGGACGAATCGCCTCGCCAGCCTTACGCCCGTTTCCCGCCGCATTGCCGCCGTTGGCGGCGATGCGTTGTCGTAGGTCGAGGCCGCCGCCTTCTTTATGCAGGGCAGCCGCGTGCGGCTGCCGGGGGTTTCCAAGGGGGCCAAAAGCCCCCTTGGCCTTTCCCTTCCGCCCTTCCGCCTCAGTGCAGCGACGGTCGTTTCAAGAAGGTGTCCCGGTCGGCCGAGACCACGGTGATCTCGTGGGCGCGGCCGTCGCGGAGCAGGGTCAGCGGCACCTCGGTGCCGGCGGGGCCGAGCTTCCACATTTTGCGGTAGAGGTCGGCTAGGTCCTCCACTTCCATGCCGGCCACGGCGACGATCACGTCGCCCGCGTCGATGCCGCTCTTGGCGGCCGGGCCGCGTGCGGCGGTGGCGGCGATCGCCACGCCTTCGTCCGTCTCGGTCGGATAGAAGCCGAGCCACGGGCGCGGCTGGCGGCGCACCTTGCCGAACCGCAGGAGGTCGTCGCGGACCGGCGGCAGGAGATCCGCCGGCACGAACATGTTGCCGGCCTGCGTCGCCCCGGAGGCCGCGGTGGTCTGCACCAGCAGCGAGCCGATGCCGACCAGCTTGCCCGTTTCGTCGAGCATTGCCGTGCCGCTCCAGCGCGGATGCGCCGGCAGCGTGAAGAGGGCCTCGTCGAGCAGATACTCCCAATAGCCGGCAAATTCGCGCTTGGCCGCGAGTCGGACCATCAGGGCTTGGCTGATCCCGCCGGCGCCTGCGACGATCATCGGGCTGCCGACCTGCACGCCCTTGGCCGAGGCGATGCTCAATGGCGCCACGTCCAGCCGGCTCAGCGCCTGCACCAGCCCCAGGCCCGTCACCTGATCGTAGCCGACGACGTGTGCCGGTGCCGCCTGGCCTTTGTTGGTCGTGAGCCAGACCTTGTCGGCCTCGGTGATCAGATAGCCGATCGTGACGATCAGGCCGTTGTCGTCGATCACCACGCCGCTGCCGAACCGCTCGGTCCCGAGCGGCTCCGCGGTGAACGCATCCTCCGGTATTTCGGCGCGGAGGGAGACCACGGCATCGAGCACCGGCTCGAGCGAAAAGCCCACGTCCTGCTGGCTGGGCCGCGCGTCCTCGGGGATGTCGCCGTCTTCGATGTCGGTCATCACCACCTCGCGCACTGAAACCAAATCCTACCCGAAGGGTCGGGCCGAAGCGCCCGCGCGTCAAGGGTGCCTCGATCATTGGTCTCGAGCGGGGAGGGGGGAAAGGCCAAGGGGGACTTGATGGTCCCCCTTGGAAACCCCCTGACTTTTTCGATGGAGAACGAGGCGGCGGGCGGCACAATCTAGGATTTTAGCCCTGTCCGTGCTACCTTGACGGGGCTTTTTGGACGTCGTCGATCTCTCGTCAACACCCGGCCACGCGGGCGGAAAAAGCCGAATTACGAAACGAACTGTCCGAGCCGGGTTTCCCTCCCAACCAAGCTCTTATCCTGTGCATAACCCGTATTATGACAAATTCCCCCGCGCCTTCCGGGCCCCACCAAGTCCCGGCGTCAGCCGGGTCGGGGTTGCAGGGGCCAAAAGCCCCTGCGTCCTTCCTTCCTTCATCCCCCTTCCGCAACCAGCGCGTCGATCCCGTGGCGGTAGGTCGGGTAGGCGAGGTGCACGCCCAACTCGTGTTTGATCCGGTCGTTTTTCACCCGCCGGTTGTCGAGGTAGAAGGTGCGGGCCATCGGGCTCAGCTCGGCGGTTTCGTAGGGCAGGTCCGGCGGGACGGGCAGGCCGAGTTTTCGGGCGGCGTATTCGATCACGTCCTGCGGCGGCGCCGGCTCGTCGTCGCAGACATTGTAGACGGCCCCCGGCTTGGGCCGTTCGATCGAGGCTTCGAGCACGTTGGCGATGTCCTCGACGTGGATGCGCGAAAACACCTGGCCCGGCTTGACGATCCGCCGGGCGGTGCCCGTTCGCAGTTGGTCCAGCGCACTGCGGCCGGGGCCGTAGATGCCGGCGAGTCGGAACACGTGCGCCGGCAGTCCGCTTTCGAGCCACGCCTTCTCGGCCGCCACTCGCCGCCAGCCGCGCCGGCTGGTGGGGGCCAGTTCGCTGGTCTCGTCGACCCAGTCGCCGTCGCGGTTGCCGTAGACGGCGGTGGTGCCGAGATAGCCGGCCCAGACGAGGCCGGGCAGGGCGGCAAGTCTTCCGCCCTCGACGTCGAGCACCGGGTCGCCCGCCTCGTCCGGGGCGATCGAGGTCAGCACGTGGGTCACGCCATCGAGCGCCGCATCGGGCAGCCGGGTGTCGCGGTCGAACGGGTAGAGGGTCACGTCCGCCAGCGCCCGTTTGGCCGGTTCCCTGGAGGTGCCGCGCACCGTCCAGCCTTTGGCGAGCAGCCGGGCGGCCAGGGTCCGCGCCGTGTAGCCGAAGCCGAAGCAGAGGAGGGTGGGGCGCATCAACCGGGCTCCCTTGGGGTTTGCGTTGCGATCGTCCACTCGCGGCGCACCGTCGGATCACGCTCTTCGGCGGCGCGGGCCCGGGCCAGGGCGGCGAAGGCCGGGGCGGGCAGCACCTCGCCCAAGGCCCAGACGGCCGCACCGCGCACCACCGGATCCGGATCGTCGAGATGCGGCTCGAGGGTCGCGGCCTCGGCCCGGCCGTTGCCCAGCGCGATCAGCACGTTGCGCAGCAAGCGGTTGCGGCCGATCCGCTTGATCGGCGACTTGCGGAAGAGGGTGCGAAAGGCGGCGTCGTCGAGCGTGGCGAGTTCGGCGAGGGCGGGGGCTTCCAGCTCCGGCCGCGCCTGCAGCCGCGCCTCTTGCGACGCCGCGGCGAACTTGTTCCACGGGCAGACGGCGAGGCAGTCGTCGCAGCCGTAGATGCGGTTGCCCATCGCTCGGCGAAAGGCATGGGGTATTGGGTCCGCATGTTCGATGGTCAGATAGGCAAGGCAGCGCCGGGCATCGAGCCGGTAGGGGGCCGGAAAGGCATCGGTCGGGCAGATGTCGAGGCAGCGCCGGCAGGAGCCGCAATGGTCCATCTCGGCTGCATCCGCCGGCAATTCGGCGTCGGTCAGGATTTCGCCGAGAAAGAGCCAGCTGCCGTGGCTGCGGCTCACGAGGTTGGTGTGCTTGCCCTGCCAGCCGAGGCCGGCCGCCTGGGCGAGCGGCTTTTCCAGCAGCGGGGCGGTGTCGACGAACACCTTGACCTCCGCCGCCGCCGCCCGGGCCAGCCAGCCGGCGAGGTCCTTGAGCCGGCCCTTGATCAGCTCGTGGTAGTCGTCACCCATGGCGTAGGCCGAGATCGTCCCGACGCCCGACCGCTGGAGCATGGCGAGCGGATCGTGCCGCGGCGCGTAGGACAGTCCGAGGGCGATCAGCGTGCGCGCTTCGGGCCAGAGCGCTTTTGGGGTGTGCCGGCGCTCGGCCGTGCCGGCCAGCCACGTCATCGTGCCGTGGTGCCCCTGGGCGAGGGCTCGCCGAAAGGCCGCCTGCCGCGCCGCCGGCACCACAGCGGGTGCGACGCCCACCGTATCGAACCCGAGCCGCCGCGCCCGCTCGGTCAGCCGTGCCTTGAGGTCGTGGCCGTCAGAAGTCGAGGTCGGCGTAGTGGGCGGCCGGTGGTTGCTGCGGGATCTTGTCCTTGAGGAGCGGGCGGAAGCTGGGCCTGGACTTGATCCGCGCATACCACTCCTTCGCCTCGCCGTTCGCTTCCCAGGGCACGTCGCCCAGATAGTCGAGCACCGAGAGATGGGCTGCCGCCGTCAGGTCGGCCAGGGTCAGCCGATCCCCGGCGAGCCAGTTCCGGTGATGCGTCAGGTAGCCGATATAGTCGAGATGCCCGCGGACGTTTTCCAGCCCGGCCCGCAGCGCCGCCGTGTTCGGGATACCCGAGCGCTTGAGCCGGAAGATCAGCTTCTGCCGCCAGAGGAGGTCGGTCACCTCACGGGCGAACTTGGTGTCGAACCACAACATGAGCCGCCGGACCTCGGCGCGCGACGCTGCGTCCTCACCGCCGAGCGGGACGGTGGGGAACCGCTCCTCCAGATATTCGGCGATGGCGACGCTCTCGGCGAGGACGAGCCCGTCAACCTCCAGCACCGGCACTTCGGCAGCCGGGTTCAGCGCGATCAGCCGATCCTCGCGCCGCCAGGGATCGTGCGGCACGAGTTCGGCGTCCAGCCCCTTTTCGGCGAGGGCCAGACGCAGCTTCCGGCTGTAGGGGCAGATCGGAAAGTGATGCAGCCGCAGGACATTCATCGGCCGGGGCCGACCGCCACGATCCGCGCCAAGCTCGCCCGGTCGTTCAGCCCTGGCGAGCCTTGAAGCGCGGATTGGTCTTGTTGATCACGTACACCCGACCCTTGCGCCGGATGATGCGGCAGTCCTTGTGCCGGCCCTTCGCGCTGCGGAGCGAATTACGAATCTTCATGGGATCAAGCCTTCTTCCGGCGGAAGCTCGCGAACTTCTTGTTGAATTTGTCGACCTGGCCGCGCTGCATGATCTGCATCTGGCCACCGGTCCAAGCCGGATGCGACTTGGTGTCGATGTCGAGCTGCAACGTGGCGCCCGGCTCGCCATAGGTCGAGCGGGTCTTGAAGGTCGTACCGTCCGTCATCACCACGTTGATCTCGTGGTAAGGGGGGTGGGTGTCCTTTTTCACGGGTCGTCTCCTGGCGCGGAGCGCGGTGTATAGCCTCATCCCCCTTGCTGGGCAAGGTCTGGTCTGGCAGGCGTGCCTCCGGCGCGAAGAACGAACGATGACTGGATGGAAGAGGCGCAGGTGCACTTCAAGGGATCCCAAGGCGACCGTGCGACCAGCCGCAACGTCCGCCAATTGCGGCGGTTGCTGGCCTATGTGCGTCCGCACAAGCTGTGGGTCACGTTGGCCGTGCTGGGTCTCGTCTTCGCGTCGGCGGCACTCCTGTCGCTCGGCATCGGCCTGCGTCACCTGATCGACGGCGGCTTCGCCGCCGGAAAGCCCGACGCGCTCGACCACGCGCTCTACGCGGTGATGGTGGTGATCGTCGTGCTGGCGCTCGCCACCTTCGCGCGCTCCTATTTCGTCACTCTGCTGGGCGAGCGGGTGGTCACCGATCTGCGCCGCGACGTCTTCGCCCACGTCGTCCGCCTTTCGCCGGGCTTCTTCGAGGTGACCCGCACGGGCGAGGTGATCTCGCGCATCACGACCGATACGAGCGTCATCCAGACGGTGATCAGCGCGAGCGTCACCCAGGCGCTGCGCAACGTGCTGTTGCTGTTCGGCGGTATCGTCCTCTTGTTCGTCACCCAGCCGAAACTCACCGCGGTCGTGCTTCTGGTGGTGCCGCTCGTCGTGGTGCCGCTGGTGGTCATCGGCCGGCAGGTGCGCCGCCGCTCCCGGCTTGCCCAGGACCGGGTCGCCGACGTTTCGGGTCGGGCCGAGGAGTGCCTGAACGCGGTCCGCACCGTGCAGGGCTGCGCCCAGGAGGCCCGCGAGAGCGCCCGCTTCGCCGCCGACGCCGAGGCGGCCTTCCATGCGGCGGCCGGCTATATCCGAGCCCGCGCGATCCTCGGCGCCTGCGTCATCACCCTGGTGTTCGGTGCGATCGTGTTCGTCCTCTATCTGGGCGGCCACGACGTGCTGGCCGGGCGGATGACCGCCGGCGAACTCTCGGCTTTCGTGTTCTACGCCACGCTCGTCGCCAGTGCGACGGGGGGATTGAGCGAGGTGTTCGGTGACCTGCAGCGAGCGGCCGGCGCCACCGAGCGGTTGTTCGACCTGCTCGATACCGAACCGATCATCGCCGCCCCGGCGGTCGTCCGGGCCCTGCCCGACCCGGTGCAGGGAGCCGTGCGTTTCGAGGGCGTCGACTTCGCCTATCCCTCGCACCCGGACCGCCGCGTCCTGCACGGCTTCGACCTGGCGGTGGCCCCCGGCGAGACGGTGGC
>JBMCMJ010000006.1:0-25391 GCA_048615135.1 Pseudomonadota bacterium | reverse complement strand
AGCCGAAGCCCTGCGCCACGGTGTCGGACTGCACGTCGCCGTCGTAGTTCTTGCAAGCCCAGACGAACCCGCCGGACCATTTCATCGCGCAGGCGACCATGTCGTCGATCAGCCGGTGTTCGTATGTGAGCCCCTTCGCCTCGAACGCGTCGGCGAAGTCCGCGTCGAACACTTCCTGGAACAGATCCTTGAAGCGTCCGTCGTATTTTTTGAGGATCGTGTTCTTGGTCGACAGATACACCGGATAGTCGCGCATCAGGCCGTAGTTGAAGCAGGCGCGGGCGAAATCGCGGATGCTCTCGTCGAGATTGTACATCCCCATGGCGACACCGCCGCCCGGGAAGTCGAAGATCTCGAACTCCATTGGCTGACTGCCGTCGGCCGGGGTGAAGGTCATGGTCAGGGTGCCCGCCCCCGGCACGACGAAGTCGGTGGCGCGGTACTGGTCGCCGAAGGCATGGCGGCCGATCACCATCGGCTGCGTCCAGCCGGGCACCAACCGCGGCACGTTCTTGCAGATGATCGGCTCGCGGAACACGGTACCGCCCAGGATGTTGCGGATCGTGCCGTTCGGCGAGCGCCACATCTGCTTGAGGCCGAATTCCTTCACCCGGTCCTCGTCCGGGGTGATGGTCGCGCACTTCACACCGACATTGTGCTGCTTGATGGCATTGGCGGCGTCGACCGTCACCTGATCGTCCGTCGCGTCCCGATGCTGGATCGAAAGATCGTAGTAGAGCAGCTCGACGTCGAGATAGGGCAGGATCAGCTTTTCCTTGATGAAGGCCCAGATGATCCGGGTCATCTCGTCGCCGTCGAGTTCGACGAGCGGGTTCTTCACGTTGATCTTCGCCATCGGGTCCCTCCAGGTAGCAGCGGCCGGCACGCGGGCGCGCGGACGACGCTTCCTAGCGAACGCCGCCGCACCTCAAAACAGGACGTCAGTCGGGAAGGCCGGCGCCGGGCGGCTCAGTCGCCCGTACCCCAGATGGGGTCGCTCAGCTTGGCGACGAACGCCGCATGGGCCCGGAGTTCGGCCTCGCTCGGCGCGTGCGGACGGGCCGGGCGCGGCTCCCGGCGGACGACGGTGAGGGCCGCCCGGCGGCGTGCCGCCCGGCCGAATTCGAGCCCCGGCTGGCGGCCGCCGATCAGGTGCAGGTAGACTTCGGCCAACAGTTCGCAGTCGATCAGCGCGCCGTGCTTCACCCGCGCACTGGCATCGACCTCGAAGCGCTTGCACAGCGCGTCGAGGCTGGCGGCAGCGCCCGGAAAGCGGCGCCGCGCCATTTCCAAGGTGTCGATCGCCCGTTCCATGCCCCAGGGCGGGCGACCGACCAGCCGCAGTTCGTGGTCGAGAAACTTCATGTCGAAGGGGGCGTTGTGGATCACCAGCTTGGCGTCCGCGACGAACGCGACGAACGCCTCGGCGATGTCGGCGAACACCGGCTGGTCCTTCAGAAACTCGTCGCCGAGCCCGTGGATCGCCTGCGCCTCGGGCGACATCGGCCGCTCGGGGTTGATGTACTGGTGGTAGGTGTTGCCGCTGGGCACATGGTTGATCAGCTCGACACAGGCGATTTCGACCACGCGGTCGCCGGTGAGCGGATCGAGGCCCGTGGTCTCGGTGTCGAGGACGATCTCGCGGATCAAGGATGTTGCTCCTTCCGGCTGCGCGCCAGCCAACCCTGCGGCCAGACGCGGGCGGGGCGGTGGGTCACGCCGTCGAGGACGCGGCGCACGTCGGCCAGGGCCAGCGCACGGCCGGCCCCGGTCCGCACGACGAAATCCGCCCGGCGCTGCTTCTCCTTGTCCGGCATCTGGCGACGGAGGATAGCCGCGAGCCGGTCGGCCGTCATCCCGGGCCGGGCGAGGGCCCGCTGCCGCTGCAACTCCCGGGGCGCGCTCACCACCACCGTGGCGTCGCAGCGTTGCTCGCCCCGGGTCTCGAACAGGAGTGGGACGTCCAGCACCGCGAGACCGTCGCCGTTGCGGGTCGCGCGCTGCAAAAACGCCCGCTCCGCCGCACGGACCGCCGGATGCAGAATCCCCTCCAGCCGGCGGAGGGCCGCATCGTCGCCGAGCACGCGGGCGCCGAGGGCGCGCCGGTCGATGCCGCGTTCGCGATCGCCCACGCCCTCGAAGGCGTCGAGCACGGCAGCGACGGCGGCACCGCCCGGCGCCATCAGGTCGTGGACCGCGAGATCGGCATCGAACACCGGCACGCCGAAGCTCCGGAACAGGGCCGCCGTGGTGGACTTGCCCATGGCGATCGAGCCGGTGAGGCCGAGGATGCGCATCTAGGCGGCCAGCACGCCCTGGACGCGCAGCTGGTCGACCAGGGCGAGCAGCGGCAGGCCCTGCACGGCGAAGGCGTCGCCGCGCACGTCCAGCACCACGTGCGGTCCGAGGGCTTCGATCTGGTAGCCGCCGATGCAGCCGAGCAGGTCGTCGCCCGCGGCCGCCACGTAGCGTTCGACGAACTCGGGCGAGAGCGGCCGCAGGCGGACGATCGGGCTCGTCACGTGGTGCCAGACGCGCGCCCCGCCGCGATAGAGCGCGACGGCGGTGTGCAGGCGATGCACCTTGCCCGAGAGGAGCGTTAGCTGGCGCTTCAGGTCGGTGCGGCTGCTCGGCTTGTCCGGCCAAACTCCTTCGGCAGTCTCCAGGAGCTGGTCCGCGGCGATCACCAACTCGTCGGTGGCGGCGGCGAGGGCGACGCGCTCGCCCTTCAGGCTCGCGAGTGCGACGGCCGCCTCGGCACCGTCCACTCCGTCGGCGCGCAGCCCCTCGCGGACGAGGTCCTCGTCGATCGCCGCCGGGCGCACCTCGAAGGCGAGATCGACCTGCCGCAGCAGCCGGGCGCGGGCCGGGCTCGCCGAAGCGAGCACCAGCCGCAGGCCGGGCAGCTGCAGGCCGCTCATGTCGCGGGCTCCGCCGGGACCGGCCGGCTTGCAAAGCTCATGGGCGCTGACCACTTCTTAAGGTGTTCCCTGCACGATGGGCTCTCGGTGCCCCTGCGTCGATCGTCGTGGAGACCAACAATGCAATCAACAGAGTCGTCGACCAGCCCGGCCAAAATCCGGATGCATACGGCTGCCGCGCAAACCTACGTCAAGCCCGTGGAGCAGCGGGGCCGCAAGTACTACGCGATCCACGCGCACGATGGCCGGCCCATCGCGCTCGCCGCCAGCCGCGAGTTGGCCTTCGCCTTTCTGGGCCAGCAGGATCTGTCGGGCGCCGACGTGCACTGATCGCCCGGCACCCGTCACCGGCATCTCCGCCGTTGCCTCGTCCGCCTGCGTCCGTGTATGCGGCCCCGACCGGCGAACCGGGGCCCGATCGCCCTTCGGCGTCGGGTCAACGGAGCAACGCCCGCCATGAGCAGCGCGTCCAGCGTCGGTCTCTTCTGCATCAACCTGCCCAAGGAAACCGGGCGCCGAGCCTTCATGACCGAACAGGCCGAGGCGGCCGGGCTCGACTTGTCCTTCGTCGAGGCGATCCACGGCAGCGAGCTGGAGCGGCCGTTCGATCGCTACGGCTACGACGAGGCGCTGGCGCGGGTTACCAAGGAGATCATGCCGCCCAACGAGGTGGCCTGCTTTTTGAGCCACCGTCGCGCCCTCGAGCGATTCCTCGCCTCGGACTTCGCCTACGGCCTGATCCTGGAGGACGACGTCGCGATCGACGTCGCCCGGCTGCGCACGGCCCTCGCTTCCCTCGACTGGATCGACGAGCGGCTCGGGCATTGGGACATCCTGCGCTTGCAGGGGCCTCGCCACTCGCGGCGGATCGGCCTCTACAGTCGCGGTCCGCTCACGATCTGCTGCTGCATCAAATACACGAGCGGGGCCCTGGCTCTCCTCTACAACCGGCGGAGTGCGGCCAAGGTGCTCGCCCGCACCGAGCGGTTCTGGCTGCCGTGGGACATCCAACTCGGTCGCAATTGGGAAAGTGGCCTCGACATCTTCGAACTGACGCCCTTCGCCGTCGAACTCACCCGATTGCCGACCACCATCGGCCATGCGGGCAAGCCGCGCTGGCCGCGGCCGACGCTGGGTGCGAAGCTCGCTCATATCCGTTGGCAGGTTGGCGGTGAGCTGGCGCGGCGGGCGATGTTCCTCGGCCAGTGCCTGCACCCGCTGCGGCGTCGTCTGGCTCGTCCCGGCACGGCATCGAGCACCGCCCGAACCGGTTCACCGGGGTAGGCGCACCTCGACCAGCAGGCCGCCGAGCGGGCTTCGCCCCAATTCGATCCGGCCACCATGCCCGAGCACGACGTCCCGGGCGATCGTCAGTCCCATGCCGATGCCGCCGGTGCGTCCTCCGTCCAGACGGACGAACGGCGCGAACACCCGTTCGCGGTGCTCGGGCGCGATGCCCGGTCCGTCGTCGCCGACGGTCAGCACCAGCCAGTCGCGGTCCATCCACGCCTCGACCAGCACACGGGTGCCGTGCTTGGCGCCGTTGTCGATCAGGTTGCCGAGCACCCGCTCGACGGCCACGGGGCGCAGGGTGACGGGTCCGTCGTCGAGCACGCGGAAGATGACGGCCTGGCGGTTGCGCGCCGCCCGCGCCTCCAGCCGCTGCATCAGCTTGGCGAGTTGCACCGTCTGCATGGCCTCCTGGATCTCGCCCCGCGCGAAGTCGAGATAGGCGTCGACCAGCCGGCGCATCTCGTCGACATCGGCGTGCAGCCCGTCCAGATCCGCCGGTTGCACCGGGCCGGCGCGCAGCAGTTCCAGCTCCAGGTTCATCCGGGTCAGCGGCGTCGACAGGTCGTGACTGACGGCGGCCAGCATTTCGGTCCGTTGCGCGATGTGCCGCACGATGCGCTGGCGCATGCGGTTGTAGGCCAGGGCCGCGCGGCGGATCTCGATGGCACCCTCGAGCTTGACGTCGCCGACGTCGCGACCCTTGCCGAAGCTGTCGGCGGCATCGGCCAGCCGGCGGATCGGCTGCACCTGGCGACCGAGAAAATAGATCGCGATCACGATCAGCAGGAGCGACGCGCAGACCATCCACGCCATGAAGAGCGTGGTCGTCGAGCTGTCGACCCGCTTGCGCGGGGCCAGCACCCGCAAGAGTGCGTCGTCGAGCTGTACGTAGACCGCGACCCGGCGGAGTTGGTCGGCCGGGCGGGTGTCGACGCGGAAGGGGTGGGTCAGGCGTTCGGCAAAGCTCTGCTGCAGCAGCCGGTCGATCTGCTCGGGTGGCAAGAAGCCGCTGCGCTCGCTGGCCGGTGCCAACTCGCCGCCCGGCTCCAGCGAGACGCCGAACTGCAGGTGACGCCGGGCGGCGTCGAGCACCGCGGTGCGCGCATCCGGTGTCGGCGCCTCTTCCAACTGCTCGACGATCCAGGCGACCTCACCTGCGACACCGGACGAGAGCCAGCGGCTGACGCTGTCCCAGTGGCGGTTGTAGAAGATGTTGGTCAGGATGATCTGCAGGATCAGGACCGGCAGCACGACGATCAGCAGCGAGCGGCCGAACAGCGAACGGGGAACGAGGGCGGTTTCGCGGTAGCGCCTGCGCCAGCGCCGCAGGATCGGCGGCAGGCGGCGCTGCACGCCGTCGAGGGCGGTCGCCATGTCAGCCTCCTTCGTAGAGGGCGTAGCCGCGGCCGCGCACCGTCACGAGCCAGCGCGGCTGCTTCGGGTCCGGTTCGATCTTGCGCCGCAGCCGTGCCACCTGGGCATCGACCGCCCGGTCGGCGCCGTTGATGTCGGCGAGGTCGGTCAGTTCCAGCCGATCGCAAGGCACGCCCGGCTGGCGGGCGAGGGTGGCGAGCAGTTGCCGCTCGCCGGTGGTGAGGTGGACCGGCACGCCCCGGGTGGTGAGCGACTGCCGCTTGCGGTCGAACACGAACGGCCCGAAACGCACCACATCGGCGGTCTCCGCCGGGCTCGCCGCGGCCGTACGGTCGAGGATGCGCTGCACCCGCAGCGCCAGTTCGCGCGGCTCGAAGGGCTTGCCCAGATAGTCGTCGGCGCCGACCTCGAGGCCACGGATGCGGTCGTCCACTTCCTTGCGGGCGGTGAGCAGCAGGATGGGCACGCTGCTGTCGGCGCGCAGCCGGGCCGTCAGCTCGAAGCCGGTCGCATCGGGCAGCATCACGTCGAGGACGAGCAGATCGAAGGTGAAGCGCTCGAGTGCGGCCAGTGCCTCGGCCACGCTGCCCGCCGTCGTCACATGATAGCCCTGGCCGATCAGAAAGCGCTGCAGGAGCGAGCGCAGCCGCTCGTCGTCGTCGACCACGAGCAGGTGATGCTCGGGCACGCTCGTGGCCGTCGTCGCCTCGTCCTCCGTCGTCATCGGGTCGGGGTCTCGTCGAAGAACGGCCGGGCGGGCGGGGCCACGAGGTCGAGCAGGACCGCCTCGAACTCGGCCACGGTGCGCGGGCCGTGCGCCTTGAACACGGCAGCAAGCCGCCGGCGCTGGCTGCGGTCGAGGCGTTCCGCCAGCTCGAGGCCGCGCTCGGTCAGTGCCAAGAGCTTGCGGCGGCGGTCGTCGGCCGCATCCTCGCGCGTAATCAGCCCCGCCTCGGTCAGCTGGTGGACGTGGCGCGACACGGTCTGCTTGGCGAGACCGAGGACGCTCTGCAGATCTGCCGCCGTGCGCGCCGAACTCCCCTTGAGCAGCAGCAGGATGAGGCGATGCGTCGGCGCGAGCCCGTCCGGCAGCGCGGTCGTGGCCGTCGCCTCGAAGGCCCGAGCCGCCAACAGCACCAGTGCCACCGACCGGTCGAGCTCGTCCGGTCGGAGAAACAGAGCCTTCTTGTGCGCGTCGATCCGCCGTGTCTGCATGGGGCCCACCTCGTTGACTCATATTGACCCCGGTGATAGCGGGCGCAATCCTCGTTCTTCCCACGACAAGCCCCTCGAAGGGAGCGCCCGCATGGCCCTCGTTCCGTACGACGACCGCGACGGTTGGATCTGGCTCGACGGCGAGTTCGTGCCCTGGCGCGAGGCGAAGCTGCACGTACTGAGCCACGGCCTGCACTACGCGAGCGCCGTGTTCGAGGGTGAGCGAGCCTATGGCGGGCGGGTGTTCAAGCTCACCGAGCACAGTCAGCGGCTGATCGACAGCGGGCGGATCCTGGGCTTCGAGGTGCCCTATACGGCGGCCGAGATCGACGCCGCGACCCAGGCCGCCATCGCCAAGAACGGGCTCGGCGACTGCTACGTCCGGCCGATCGCGTGGCGGGGGGCGGAGATGATGGGCGTGTCGGCGCAGGCCAACCGCATCCACGTCGCCATCGCGGTGTGGGAGTGGGGTGCTTACTACAGCGACCTGCGCCTGACGCGGGCCCTCTATAACCGCCCGTCGCCGACCTCGGCCCCGGTGCACAGCAAGGCCGCCGGCCTCTACATGATCTGCACGCTCTCCAAGCACGCGGCGGAGGCGAAGGGCTTCGGCGACGCGCTGATGCTCGACCACGAGGGCTACGTCGCCGAGACGACCGGTGCCAACGTGTTCCTCGTCATGGGCGACACCCTCCACACGCCGTTGCCGGACCGCTTCCTCAACGGGATCACGCGGCGCACCGCCATCGACCTCGCCAAGGCGCGCGGCTTCGAGGTGGTCGAGCGCCGCATCCGCCCGGAGGAGATTGCCCAGGCGGACGAGATGTTCGTGACCGGGACGGCCGCCGAGATCACTCCGGTGCGTGCGCTCGACGACCTGACCTTCCCGGTCGGGCGGGTCACCAGCCAACTGATCGACGACTTTCACGGCCTGACCCGCGTCAACACCGCCGAAGCCGCGGCCTGAACGCCGAACGCCGCGGAAGGAGCAGGTCTTGGCCAAAGCCGTCTCGGTTTTCTGCGGCTCGCGAACCGGGGCGCCCATCGACTATCGCGGGCTCGCCGCCGCCGCTGGCGAGCGGTTGGCCCGCGAGGGCTGGGTCATCGTCTACGGTGGGGGCGATGTCGGATTGATGGGCGCGGTGGCGGATGCGGCCACCGCCGTCGGGGGCGAGGTGCGCGGTTTCATCCCCGAGCGCCTGCTGGCCCGCGAGGTCGGCCATCGTGGCATCACCGATCTGCAGATCACGGCCGACATGTTCGAGCGCAAACGGTTGATGATCGCGGGGTCCGACGCGTTCCTGGCGCTGCCCGGTGGGCTCGGCACGCTCGACGAGATCCTCGACGTGGTGACGTTGCGCCAGCTCGGCTACCACGACCAGCCGGTCGTGCTGCTCGACGTCGACGGGTTCTGGCAGCCCTTCCGCTCGATCGTCGAGCACATCACCATCACGGGCTTCGCCGCGCAAGACGCGCTCGACCTCTTCGCGCTGGCGCCGGACCTCGACGCGGCCATGGCCCTGCTCGGCCGCGCCTGAGGTCGAGCCGGCTGCGCTCAGGCGGTGCCGGACGGCGGGCTGCCGGCGGACGTGGCCTGCTGCGCCTGCTGCGCTTCGGCCATGCGCCGCCGATAGAGGGCCACGAAGTCGATCGGGTCGATCATCAGCGGCGGGAAACCACCGTCGCGCGTGGCGTCGGCGATGATCCGCCGGGCGAAGGGGAAGAGCAGGCGCGGGCACTCGATCATCAGCACCGGCTGCACGGCATCCTGCGGCACGCCCGCGATCAGGAACAGGCCGCCATAGGTCAATTCACAGACGAACAGGCTCTGCCCGCCCGCCTTCGCCTCCACGTTGACGACGAGGTCCACCTCGAAGCGCTCGGCCTCGATTTGCCGGGCGCGGCTGTCCACCTTGATCTGGATTTCCGGCCGTTCGTTACCCTGGATGCCGCTCGGGGCACGCGGGTTCTCGAAGGACAGGTCCTTGACGTACTGGGCAACGATCGAGAGGCGCGGGCCCTGCGCCTGCTGGGCGGCACCCTGCGCACCCGTTGCATCACCGGGAGGCGTTTCGTTTTCTGCCATGGAGGTCTCCGCGTCGGCCTTCCGTCGGGGAAAGGCGGGGTGGATCCGGCCGGCACCCGAGGCCGCCCGGTCGATGGAGCGGGGTTAAAGCGGTTCTGGTCCTCGAGGGCAACGCCGGTCGTGGCGGGCGGTCCGCTCAGTCGCGCTCGGGACGGTCCCAGCGTCCCTTGGGCGGCGGCATCGGCTCGGACTCGTCGACCACCTCGAAGTCGACGTCGATCACGTCGGGCTCGCGGGGGGAATGACCGGGCGGCGGTCCACCCCCCACGACGTGCACGCGCTTCGCCATCTGCCGGTAAAGCGCGCCGCGCACCGGCGGCAGCAGCAGCAGGGCGCCGAGCGCGTCCGTGAAGAAGCCGGGCGTGATCATCAACAGCCCCGCGACCACGAGGCACAGCCCGGTGAACCCCTCCTCCAGCGGCATTTGGCCACGATCCAGGCGGGCGCGCGCTTTGGTCGCCACCTCGATGCCCTGCCAGCGAATCACGAGGCTGCCGACCAGAGCCGTCGCGACGATCGCCAAAAGCGTTGGCCAAAGCCCGATCCAGCCGCCAATCTGCACGAACAGGGCGACCTCGATCAGAGGCACGCCGACGAACAGACCGAACAGGATCAGGGCGATGGGCATCGGAGGTCGGTTTAACTTTCGGCGATGAGCGTTATATCTAGCCGAGCGCCGCGCCTCAGGCCGCTCGGTCGGTCCCACCCACGCATCCGAATTGCGTCAGCTCATGTCAAACGGTTTCCCCCTCATCGACATCATCTTTTTTGCGGCGGTGGCGCTGTTCATCGCGGTGCGGTTGCGCAACGTGCTGGGTCGACGGACCGGGCACGAACGCCGCCCGGAGCCCCCGCTGTCGCCGACGAGCCCCGACAACGTGGTCAAGCTGCCGGGACGCGACGAGGCGCAAGACGGCCCGTTCGGCCACGTTGCCGACCCGGAGCTGCGCGATGGGTTGAACGCGGTCCGCCGCCACGATCCGGACTTCGAGCTCGAACACTTCCTGGGCGGGGCGCGCGGCGCCTTCGAGATGATCGTGCTGGCCTTCGCCCGCGGGGACACCGAAATGCTGCGGCCGCTCCTCGCCGACGAGGTCTATGCCGGGTTCGCCGAGGCGATCGAGCAGCGCGAGGCAGCCGGCGAAACGCTCGAGACCGAGATCGTCGGCATCCGTACGGTCGAGGTGGTCGACGCCCGCATGGAGGGTAGCCGGGCGGTCGTTTCGGTCCGGTTCGTCAGTCAACAGGTCAACGTGACCCGTGGCGCCGACGGCTCGGTGCTCGACGGTGATCCCCAGCACCTGGCCGAGGTGGTCGATGTCTGGAGCTTTGCCCGCGATACCGCGAGCCGCGACCCGAACTGGCTCCTGGTTGCCACCAGCGCCGAGAGCTGAACGCCGCACCCCGAAACGCCGTTCCATCCTCGCGGCGTGCCTGCTGCTGCTCGCGCTCGTCGGGTGCGCCACGCCGCCGTCCGATCCGCGAACCGTGCCGCCGGCCCGGCTGGACGGATGGCGGGCCGACGATCAGGGCGCTGCGCTCGGGGCCTTCCTGCGTTCCTGTCCGGTGATTCTCGGCCGTAACGGTCACGGCCCCCTCGGTGGTGTGGCGGGGGCCGGCGACACCGGCCGTTGGCAGCGCCTTTGCGCCGTTGCCGCCGCGACACCACCGGATCGTGCCCGGACCTTCTTCGAGCGGAACTTCGTGGCGGTGCCGCAGGCGCGCGGCGAGCGGACCTATGACGGTCTCTTCACCGGCTACTACGAGCCCCTGTTGCGCGGCGCACGCTGGCCGAGCGAGCGGTTCCGCTATCCGCTGCATCGCGCGCCCGGCAATCTCGCCGCGCGGCGCGGCCATCCGCTGCTCGCGCGTGCCGCGATCGACCGCGGCGCGCTTGCCCGCGAGGCCCTCGAACTGGTCTGGGTGGATGATCCGATCGCCAAGTTCTTCCTGCAGATCCAGGGTTCGGGGCAGGTGGAGCTGGGGGGCGGCGAGCGCATCCGTGTCGGCTATGCCGGGCAGAACGGCCACCCCTATCGGGCGATCGGCCGCGATCTGATCGAGGCCGGCCACATCCAGCCCGAGCTGATGTCGATGCAGGCGATCGACGGGTGGCTCAGGGCGGCCTCGCCCACCGAGGCGTTCGGCCTGATGCACCGCAACCCGTCCTACGTCTTCTTTCGTGAACTCGGTCCGGTGATCGACACGCCGGGGCCGATCGGTGCGATGGGAGTGCCCGTCACGCCCGGTCGCTCGCTGGCGGTCGACCGCGACCACACGCCGCTCGGCTCGCTGGTCTGGGTCGAGACGACCGCGCCGACGCCCGCGGGCGAGCAGCCCCTGCGCCGGTTGATGGTTGCCCAGGATGTCGGCGGCGCCATTCGCGGGCCGGTCCGTGGCGACGTGTTCTGGGGGGCCGGACCCGAGGCCGAGTACGCCGCTGGGCATATGAAGCAACCGGGCCGGCTCTGGCAGCTCGTGCCGCGCTGAGCCCTGCACGCGCGGGGCGGCCATGCGTCGGATGAGCGCCCCCGGCGGTTGACCCTTGCCCATCCAGCCGCTTTCTCCACCCGGAAGCAATGGATCTCGGGACATGACGGAGCAACGCGGCACCGACGCGGCGACGCTGACGGGGCAGGGAATGATCATGGGCGCGAGGCGGCTCCTGCCGCTCACCCTGGTCGTCGTCCCGTTCGGCTTCGCCTTCGGCGCCGCCGGGGTCGAGCGCGGCCTCTCCGCCTTCGAGGCGATGCTGATGAGTGCGCTCGTGTTCGCCGGCGCCTCGCAGTTCGCCACGCTCGAATTGTGGACGCAGCCTCTGCCGCTGCTGTCCATCGCGGTGACGGTATTCGCCGTGAACGCCCGCCATCTCCTGATGGGGGCGGCGCTCTCGCCCTGGGTGAATCCCCTGCCGTGGTACCGGAGCGGCCCGGCGCTGGTGCTGATGGCGGACGTCAACTTCGCCGATGCCCATCGGGCCTTTCGCGAGGGTTCGCGCGACGTCGGAATCCTGCTCGGCGGCGGCCTGTTTCTCTGGGTCATCTGGGTGGTCGGCACGGCGGGCGGCATCGCCCTGGGCAACCAGCTGGGCAACCTGCAGCGCTTCGGTCTCGACCTCGTCATGGCGAGCTTCTTCGCCGCCCTCGTCACCGGCGAGATCCGCCAGGGCACGCGTCTGCTGCCGGTGGTGGTGGCCGCGGTCACGGCCGTGCTCGCCATGCAGGTGCTGGAGGTCGGCTGGAGCATCGTCGTCGCCGCGATAGGGGGCGGGCTGACCGGAGCGTGGCTGCGTGTCCGCTAGTCCCGAGGCCCTGCTGGCCATCGTCCTGATGGCCGTCATCACCGCCTTCACCCGCGTCGGTGGAGCGTGGCTGATGCGGCTCGTGCCGATCACCCCGGCGGTCGAGGGCTTCCTCGCCTCGCTCTCCTCCTCGGTGATCGTCGCGATCGTCGCCACGGTGCTGGCGCGCGGTGGCCTGCGCGAGGTGGCGGCCGTGGCCGCCGCCGTCGCCCTGATGTGGGTCCTGAGGAGCCCGGCGCTGGCGATGGCCGCGGGCGTCCTGACCGCGGCCCTCTGGTACGGCTGGCTCGGCTGAACCCGGCTCAGCCGGTCAGGAGTGCGTGGTAGACGCGCTCGCCCTCGACGATCCGCTGCACGTAGTTGCGGGTCTCGCGGAACGGGATGCGCTCCATCCAGTCGAGCTGGTCGTGGCGGCCCATGCGACGGGGATCACCGAACTCGACGATCCATTCGGCGGGCCGGGCCGGGCCCGCGTTGTAGCCGGCGGCCGCCAGCACGACGTCGCCGAACTGCCGCAGAAGATCGCCCAGATAGCGGGTGCCGAGGGCGGCGTTGTAGTCGGCATCGACCGTGAGCCGTCCGACGTCGGCCGGCAGACCGTTGGCCCGTGCGACGAGTTGGGCCGTGCTCGGCAGCAACTGCATCAGCCCGCGCGCCCCCGCCGGGCTCACCGCGTCCACCTCGAACCGACTTTCCTGGCGGGCGATCGACAGGGCCAGAGCAGGCGTGACGCTCGGGTCCGCCGGCCGCAGCAGACCGGAGAAGGCGAGCGGGATCGGGTGGCTGGCGGCGGCGGTGAGGCGGCCCGCCCGGTAGAGCGGCAGATAGCCGCCGATCGCCGCGTCGTAGCGACCGAGTTCGAGAACCAGGGCCACGGCATTGGCGGTCGTGGCGGCGTCGGGGGCGTCCTGGACGAGGTGGCGGGCCAGCGTCGGCAGGATCAGGTCGTCCTGCACCTCGCCGAGCATCGCGGCCAGTCGGGGCAGCTCGTCGCGGCGATAGGCCTCGAGGCCACGGGTCGGCAGATCGCGGACGAGACGCAGCGGCTCGCCCAGTTCGAGGGCCGCTTCCTGGCCGTAAAAGGCGATGCCGTAGACGGCGGCCTGCTCGTACCAGCGCCGCGCCGCGCGCCGCTCGCCTTCGCCCGCGGCCGCCCGGCCCGCCCAGTAGCCGGCGCGGGCCTTGCTGATGGGGGTGTCGACATTCGCCCACATCCGCTCGAAATGACCGCGCGCCCGGCTCGGCTCTCCCAAAAAGCGCAGCGCGATCCAGCCGGCGTGCCATTCGCTGTCGGCGAAGCCGATGCCGCGTTCCTGACGGTGCTCGGCGGCCAAGCGATAGGCGAGGCGGAGATTCCCGTCGGCGAGGGCGCCGCGATAGGCGATCCGCCGCTCGTCCCACCAGCGGCGCTCGTCGCCGAGTTCGGGCGGCGGGTTCAGCAGGATCTCGGCGGCACCCTCGCGGTTGCCGGCGAGGCGGCGCCAGAGCAGGCGCTCGTAGAGCAGGCCCGGATCGCCCTGCAGGGCATCCGGCACTCGGTTCACCCGGCCGTCGACCCCGGGACGGCGTGCCCGCAGGTGGAGCCGCGCCTCGATCAGCCGCTGCCAGCTCGGATCGAGCAGGCGGAGCATCCGCTCGACCTCGGCCTCCGCACCCCGCCATGCCAACAGGTCGGCCCGTGCCCGGTGCTCCTCGCTGCCGAGTGCCGCGCCGAATTCGGCGAGGAAATCGGCCTCTTCGACGTGGCCGAAGCCGGCGCTCTCCCGCCACGCGGCGCGGGCGAAGCGGGCCGCGGCCTCGCCGTCGCCCCGCGCGCGGAACACCCGCGCCTGGGCCCAGAGGCCGTGGGCGGTGCGGGGCGGGAAGCGATCGAGGTGCGGGCCGGCCGCGCCCTGCGCGGCGCGCAAGGCCGCCTGTTCCGTGCGCGCCTGCAGCCAGCCTTGGCTCGGCCAGTCCGGGTTGGCCTCGCGAAAGGCGGCAAGCTCCGTGAAGGACGGCAGCGGGTCCTGGCGCAGCAGGCGTTGCCATGCGATCGCCTCGGGCAAGGGCTCGGGGAGACCGCGGGCGAGGGCCGTCGCTCGATCCCAGTCGCCCGCACGGGCAGCGGCCAGCGCCGCGCGCAGGCTGCTTTGCGCGTCGGCGGTCAGCGTGCTCGCCCCCGCCCTGGGCACGAGGGCGGCGAACATCGAGACGGCCCCCGTCGCCAACAGCCGACGTCGGGTCGGACCCTTCGATCCGGTCATGATCCGGCGACTCCCTGGTTGCCTGGCCGGCGGTGCAGGTCGGGTTCCGCCGGCCGAAGCTTGATGCCGCGCCTCGGTCTCCCTATGCTCCGCCGCCGGTCGATCATGGCCGGGCAACCAGAAGAGAAAGACCGATGTTCAGCGGCTCCATCGTGGCGCTCGTGACGCCGTTCCGCAACGGCCAGATCGACGAACGCGCCCTTCGAGCGCTGGTCGATTGGCACGTCGAGGCCGGCACGCACGGCATCGTGCCCGTTGGGACCACCGGCGAGAGCCCGACGCTCAGCCACACCGAGCACGAACGCGTGGTCGAGGTGGTGGTCGAGCAGGCGGCGGGTCGTCTGCCGGTCATCGCCGGCGCCGGCTCCAACAGCACGACCGAGGCGATCCGCTTCGTGCGTCATGCGAAAACCGTGGGCGCCGATGCGACGCTGGTGGTGACGCCCTACTACAACAAGCCCACCCAGGAAGGGCTCTACCGGCACTTCGCCGCCGTCGCCGAGGCCGCCGACCTGCCCTTGATCATCTACAACATCCCGCCGCGCTCGGTGGTCGACATGACGCCCGAGACGATGGCCCGCCTCGCCGAGCTGCCGAACGTCGTGGGGGTCAAGGACGCGACCCAGGACCTGATGCGTCCCCTGGTCCAGGCGGCGCTCTGCGGCCCCGATTTCTGTCAGCTGTCGGGCGAGGACGGCACGGCGCTGGCGTTCAACGCCCAAGGCGGGACGGGCTGCATCTCGGTCGTCGCCAACGTGGCGCCCCGGCAGTGTGCGGAGATGCAGACCGCGTGGCGCGAGGGCCGGATCGCCGACGCCCAGGCGCTCAACGCCAAGTTGTTGCCGCTGCACCGGGCCTGTTTCTGCGAGGCGAGCCCGGCGCCGACCAAATACGCGCTCAGCCGCCTCGGCCGGTGCAGCGACGAGGTGCGCCTGCCGCTCGTCCCGCTCAGCGAGCGTGGCCGGCGGATCATGGACGAAGCACTCGCCCAGGTCTTCGGCTAGGTCTCGATGGCACAAACCACCCGCGAGGCGGCGCGCAAGGCCGTCGCGCAGAACCGCAAGGCCTTCCACAACTACGCGATCGAGGATCGGCTGGAGGCGGGCATCGTCCTCACCGGCACCGAGGTCAAGTCGTTGCGCGAGGGCCGCGCGAACATCGCCGACGCGCACGCCGGCGAGATGGACGGCGAACTCTACCTCTTCAACCTGCACATTCCGGAATATGCGGGCGGCAACCGCTTCAATCACGAGGTCCGCCGCCCGCGGAAACTGCTGGTCCACCGCCGCGAGATGGCGCGGCTCCTGGGGGCGGCGCAGCGCGAGGGCTACACACTCGTGCCCCTGTCGATCTATTTCAACAGACGCGGCATCGCCAAGGTCGAACTCGGGCTCGGCAAGGGCAAGAAGACCTACGACAAGCGCGCCTCGATCAAGGACCGCGACTGGCAGCGGCAAAAGGAGCGGCTGTTCCGCAAGGACCACCAGTGAGCCGGCTGGAGGGCTATGCGATCCACCACGCCCGGGTCGACGGCCTGAACCTCCGTCTCGCCCTGGCGCCGCCGCCGGAAAGCGGGCCCGCCCGCAGCCTTCTCCTGCTGAACGGCCGTACCGAGTTCGTCGAGAAGTACGCCGCCACCATCGCCGATCTGCGCGCCCGCGGCTTCCACGTCGCAACGCTCGATTGGCGGGGGCAAGGCGCCTCCGATCGCCTCTTGTCCGACCGGGTGCGGGGCCACGTCGACGACTTTCGCGACTACCAGCGCGACCTCGACGTGCTGCTTGCGCACGTCGCGGACCGTCTGCCGAAGCCGTGGTACGCGCTCGGCCACTCCATGGGGGCGTTGATCCTGACCGAGCGGCTGGTGAGGCAGCCGGATCTGGTCGAGAAGGCGGTGCTCTCGGCTCCGTTCTTCGACCTGTTGGCGCCGCGCTGGAAGACGCTGCTCGGCAAGCCTGCCGTCCGCCTGGGGCGAGCACTCGGTCTCGGCGGCCGGTATTTTCCGGGTCAGCAGCGGGAGCCGACCGCCCCCGACGACCTCAGCCCGGACGGGCTCACGACCGATCTCGCACGCTTCGAGACCTATCGCACCCTATGCCGCGAGGTGCCGGACTACCTCCTCGGCGGGGTCACGGTGGGCTGGCTCGCCGCGGTGGTCGATGCGTTCGACCGGCTGGACCGGCCCGGCGCGCTCGAAGCCGTGCACCTGCCGGTGCTGATCCTCAAGGCCGGTGAAGAACGGATCGTCTCTCCGACTGCAGCCGACCGGGTGGCGGCGCGCCTGCCCGACCCGACGGTCGTCGACTTTCCGGGCGCGGAGCACGATCTGCTCTGGGAGCGGGACGCGATCCGCGACCGCGTGTTGGACGCCATCGACCGCTTTCTCGCCTGACCCGGCTGTCACCCCGCGTCTTCCGGCTTGCGTTCGCGCACGAACCACAAGAGCACCGCGCCTACCACCCACAGGCCGAGGATGACCGTCATCCCGGCCCGCTGGCTCTGGAAGACTTCGGTCACGAGGCCGAACAGGAACGGGCCGACGAAGGCGATGGCCTTGCCGGTCAGCGCGTAGAGGCCGAAGAACTCGGTCATCAGCGGCACGGGTGTCAGGCGGGTGAGCAGGGACCGGCTGGAGGCCTGCACCGGGCCGACGAACAGGCCGAGCCCGATGGCGAGCGTCATGAAGCTGCTCTTCTCCTCGACCAGCAGGACCAGCAGACCGAAGCCGATGAGCCCCGCCAGACCGATCAGGATGGTGGCCCGCGAGCCGATGCGGTCGTCGACCGCGGCGAAGATCGCGGCCCCCAGACCGGCCGCGACGTTGAGCCCGATCGCGAAGATCAGGATCTCGTCGAAGCTCATGCCGAAGCTGCCGGCGGCGTAGAGGCCGCCGACGGTGAACAGCGTGCTCAGCCCGTCGCGGTAGATCGCACTGGCGACGAGGAACACGAGCACGTCGCGAAAGCTGGTGAGCTTGGCGAGGGTCGAGCGCAGTTGCCGGAGACCGGCGCGAATGGCTTCACCCGTTCCCAGGCCGGTCGAGGGGACGTCGCGGGTGAGCAGCAGCATCGGCGTGGCGAAGACGGCGAACCACACCGCCACCACCAGCGCCGAGGCGCGGATGTTGGCCTGCGCATCGGTGGACAGGCCGAACCAGGGCTGCTCCGGCAGCACGAGGGCCACGAGGCATAGGGCGAGGCTGCACAGCCCACCCAGATAGCCCATGCCCCACGACCAGCCGCTGATGCGCCCGATCCGGGATGAAGGCGCCACGTCGACCAGCATGGCGTTGTAGAAGACGTTGCCGAGGCCGTGCGCGCTGGTCGCAACGATCAGGAGCGCGATCGCGTAGCCGAGATAGGCGCGGTCGGGCAGCGCGTACCACAACAGCGCCGTCGAGCCGGCGCAGAGCAGCATCCACACCAAAATCCACGGCTTGCGCGGCCCGGCGCGGTCGGCGATCGCCCCGAACACCGGACTGACCAGGGCGACGAGCAGGCCCGAGGCGGCCATCGTCCAGGTCCAGAGGGTCGTGCCCTCGAGTTCGTCGCCGACGATGCCGCGGGCGAAATAGACGCTGAACAGGAAGGTGGTGATGACCGTGGCGAACGCGTTGTCGGCGAAGTCGTAAAGCGCCCAGGCGGCGATCCCGAGCGGGCGGTCGCCGTCGGGGCGGCCGAGTGGCGCTGCGGCGGGTGCGGTCATCGCGTCTTCCCGCCTCCTCGGCTCGGGGAACGATCAGTCGTCGACGAGCGTGCGGACCCGCATCATCAGGCGATCGAACGCCGCATGGGTGAGCCGGCCCGTATTCATGTTGTAGCGCGAGGTGTGATAGCTGGCGACCACCGTCGAGGCAGCGAGGTTCACTTCCGCTCCGTGGGCGAAGCGGTGGCCCGACGGGCGCTCGCCCAGGGCAGCGAGCGTCGCGGTGAAGGCAACTTGGCCCAGCACCAGGACGACCTGCGGGCGTGGCGGCAGCGTGAGTTCGCCCGCGAGGAACTCGCGACAGGCCCGCACCTCGGCACCGTTGGGCTTGTTTTCCGGTGGGACGCACCGCACGGCATTGGTGATGCGGCAGTCGACGAGTTCCAGGCCGTCGTCCGGTGCTGCCCCGTAGGTGCCGCGGGCGAAGCCGTGCGCGAGCAGCGCCGGGTAGAGCACCTCGCCGGCCCCGTCACCGGTGAAGGGCCGGCCGGTGCGATTGGCCCCGCCCCGGCCGGGGGCGAGGCCCACCACGAGCAGCGCCGCGTCGGGCGGGCCGAAGCTCGGCACCGGGGCGTTGTGCCATGTGGGTTGCGCCACCCGATTGGCCGCACGGAAGGCGGCCAATCGCGGGCAGCGCGCGCAGTCGACGTCGGGCGTCGGGCGCAGCTCAGTCGACGCGGGCGTCGTCGTCCTCGTCCTCGTCTTCGTAGTCGTAGTCTTCCTCGGCGCGCGGTCGGACCGGGCCACCGGTGCGTGCGAGTTCGGCCTCGAGGTCGTGCAGGTCGACGAAGAAGTCGGACTGCCGGCGCAGTTCGTCGGCCACCATCGGCGGGTTGCTGAACAGACTGGAGATCACCGTCGTCCGGCAGCCCTGGCGCTGCGCCCCTTCCAGCAGGCGGCGGAAATCGCCGTCGCCCGAGCAGAGGACGATGTGATCGACGTGCGCCGCCATCTCCATGACGTCGACCGCGATCTCGATGTCCATGTTCCCCTTGAACTTCCGCCGGCCGGTGGCGTGCGTGTATTCCTTCAGGGGCTTCGTGACCAGCGTATAGCCGTTGTAGTCGAGCCAGTCGACGAGTGGCCGAACCGGCGAATATTCCTGTTCATCAAGTAGTGCTGTATAATAATAAATCCGGACGAGCTGCCCGTGTTCGCGGAAGAGGCTGCGAAGTCGCTTGTAATCGATGTCGAACCCGAGCGTCTTGGCCGTCTGGTAGAGGTTGGCGCCGTCGATGAAGACGGCATAGCGCTCTTCGGGACGCAGCGGCAGCGCGGGTGTCGTGGGATCGGTGTTCATCTTATCGGTCGGTCCTTGCGGGCGATGGCGGTGGGTCGGCGAAATGGCCATCGCGTTTCTTGGAGTCCTCACGCTCGCACGACGTGTGAGCCAGCGCCGCGGGCGTGTCAACGAGTATGGCATCGGTGAGCCGGTCACTATTGCATGTGTGGCGCGGCAAATCTATATCCAACCCTCGTTCCCAAAATGCGGCCGAGGAGACCGATCCCCCATGGCGCGGATTACCGTCGAAGATTGCGTCGAGAAAATCCCGAGCCGCTTCGAGCTGGTCATGCTGGCTGCGCAGCGCGCGCGGAACATGTCCGCCGGAGCGGCTTTGACGATCGATCGCGACAACGACAAGAACCCGGTCGTGGCGCTGCGCGAGATCGCGGACGAGCGGCTCGACCTCGATCATCTGCGCTACGAACTGATCCATGGCCTGCGTCGCCATCTCGACATCCACGACGAGGAGGCGCGGCTGGAACTCGAGGCCGAGAGTGCGCCGCCTCCGGGCCTGCACGAAAGCGGGCTGCCCGCCGAGGTGTCCTACGCCGACCACGACGAGGTCGTGGAGGACGCGGGCGAGGACGAGGTGCCGGCGGATCTCGAGGCGCATCTCCGCTGAGGCAACGGCGACAAGGGGCTAGGCGGCGTCATGTGTGCGTATGCGTATCGTGAGGCCGGCCACCCTGCCGAGGCCCCGCTGCCCGAGGCAGTGACGCCTGCCCGGCCGCGGCGGCCGATCCTGCGGCAGTACGAACTGGTCGAGAAGGTCAGGGCCTACGATCCGCAGGCCGACGAGGATCTGCTGAACCGAGCGTACGTGTTCGCCATGCAGGCGCACGGCACGCAACTGCGCGCCTCGGGCGATCCCTTCTTCCACCATCCGGTCGAGGTGGCGGGCATTCTCGCCGGCCTCAAGCTCGACAGCGCGTCGATCGCGACCGGGCTCCTGCACGATACGGTCGAGGACACCGGCGCCACCATCGAGGACATGGAGCGGCTGTTCGGCCGCGAGGTGGCGCGCCTGGTCGACGGTGTGACCAAGCTCAACAAGCTCGACCTGCGCTCGCCGCATTCGGCCCAGGCGGAGAATTTCCGCAAGCTCTTGCTCGCGATGTCCGAGGACATCCGCGTGCTGCTGGTCAAGCTCGCCGACCGCCTGCACAACATGCGCACCCTGCACTTCATCAAGAGTGTGGAGAAGCGGCGGCGGATCGCCTTCGAGACGATGGAGATCTATGCCCCGCTCGCCGAGCGGATCGGCATGGAGCAGACCAAGGCGGAGTTGCAGGACCTCGCCTTCGCCGAACTGCACCCCGACCAGCGGCAATCGATCATCGCCCGGCTCGCTCATCTGAGGCGTGACGATACGGGCCTCGTCGAGCGCATCATCCAGGGCCTCGAGACGGTGCTCGGGACGCAGGGGGTGCAGGCCACCGTCTACGGCCGCGAAAAGTCGCCGATCTCCATCTGGCACAAGATGGAGCGCAAGAACGTCGACTTCGAGCAGCTCGCCGACATCATGGCGTTTCGCGTGATGGTCGAAGACGTGGCGACCTGCTACGCGGCGCTCGGCGCGATTCACGGCGCCTTCGTGATGGTGCCGGGGCGGTTCAAGGACTTCATCTCGACGCCGAAGCCGAACGGCTACCGCTCGCTCCACACCACCATCATCGGCCCCGAGCATCGCCGCATCGAGGTGCAGATCCGCACCCACGAGATGCACGAAGTGGCCGAGCTCGGCGTCGCCGCGCACTGGGCCTACAAGCAGGAGAGTCACACCAAGGAGGGCAAGCAGTACCGCTGGCTGCGCGAGCTGCTCGACATCCTCGAACACGCGGCGAGCCCCGACGAGTTCCTGGAAAACACCAAGCTCGAGATGTTCCAGGACCAGGTGTTCTGCTTCACGCCCAAGGGCGATTTGATCGCCCTGCCGCGCGGGGCGACGCCGATCGACTTCGCCTACGCGGTGCACTCCCAGGTCGGCGACCACCTGCAGCACGCCAAGATCCAGGGGCGGATCGTGCCGCTCCGGACCCGTCTCGACAACGGCGACCAGGTCGAGGTGGTGACCAACCCCAAGGCGCATCCCAACCCGGCGTGGCTCAACTACGTCGTCACCGGCCGGGCGCGGGCGCGGATCCGCCGTTATTTGCGCACCCTCAAGCGCGCCGAATACGTCCACGAGGGCCGGCTCGCCCTGCAGCGTGCGGCGTCGGCGCGCAAGGTGAGCCTCACCGACAAGCAGGTGGAGAAGGTCTGCGGCCTGTTCCAGCAGGCGACGCTCGACGACCTGTTCGTCAGCGTGGCCGATGGGTCCACCGCCGCCCGCCACGTCGTCGAAGCGGTGCATCCGCGCCTCAAGGAGGAGCACGCCCCGCCGACGCTGTCGCAGGAGAAGGTCAAGGTCACCCAGGCGCCCGCCCCCGAGCCGGCGGGCAAGGGGCCGATCCGCGGTCTGCCGCCCGGGCTCGCCTTCCACTTCGCCGGCTGCTGCCGGCCCATTCCGGGCGACACGATCGTCGGCGTGGTCCGCACCGGCAAGGGGGTGGTGATCCACCGCTGCGACTGTCACGTCGTCGAGCGCCTGCAGAACCAGCCGCAGCGGCTGATCGAGGTCGACTGGTCGGATCGCGCCGCCCGGGCGCCGACCCGCTTCGTCGTCTTCGCCGTGGACGAGCCCGGCGTGCTCGGCTCGCTCAGCACGACGATCGGCAATCACGGCGGCAACATCATCGACCTCAGGCTGCGCCCGCGCGGCGCCGGCGAAGTCGAGATGACCATCGACGTCGAGGTGGAAGGCCACGCCCAGGCCCAGGCGATGGTCAAGGCGATGCTCGCCAACAAGGCCGTCCACGGCCTCAATCAGCAACCATAGGGCCGCAGGGTCCAGAGCGGTGCGGCCCGGACCACCCGCCACGAGGTGATGGTCCCAGGCCACCCGGCGCGTTGGCGAGTGTCTCGAGCCCGGTCGCGGGGGACCAGTGCTGCATCTCGCCGGTCCCGGAGGAGATCAGGAAGCCGTCCCGAGCCGGGGCCACGCTCGAGCCGTCCGGCACGTCGAGGCGAGCCACGATCCCGCCATCCGCGGCATCGACGATCGCGACCCCGTTGCCGCGGGGACCGGAGACGGCAAGGTGGCGCCCCGAACCGTCGAAGGCGATGCTGCCGGTGTAGTGGCGAAAGACGCGGCTCAACGCTGCCGAGGTTTCGACCGGGCGGAGGCCGCCACTGCCGTCGAAGGGGGCCGCGAGCGGGACGCGATGCGTGCGGGAGCCTTCGTACTGCATCGCGATGCCGACCCGGCCGTCCGCCACGATGTCGAGATGGCGGATCGACAATCGGTGCAGGCCGTCGCCGAGCCCGTAGGCACCGGCGAGCCTGCCGCTTTCGATGTCGAGCAGCGCGAGGCTCGGCCGCAGTCGTCGAGGTTCAGCTTCTTGCGGTCGAAGTCCGGGTGGGTGCGGATGCCGCCGTTCGCGACGACCAGGGTGCGGCCGTCGGGTATCGGGCGGACGTCGTGGGGGCCGACATCGTGGCTCGCCAGCTCGCCGACCCGGCGAAACCCGTCGCTCGCATCGCGCACGCCCAGCCGGCCCTCGCCGGTTTCGTAGGCGTTCTCGCTGGTGAGGAAGAACCGGCCGTCCGCGGTGAACACGCCGTGGCCGTAGAAGTGGCGCCCTTGGGTGGCATCGATGCGGCGGACGACCGTGCCGGCTTCGTGATCGAAGACGACGGCGAAGCGCCGCGGCCAGCAGCGTGCGCCGGTCCAGCATCAGTCGCCGTCCGCGGCGTTGAAGCCGGTGACAAGGCCCAGGTCGCGGGCGACGAAACCGCCCACGAGCAGGCGCACGCGTCGGATGGAATCGAGGAGCGCCAGCACCGCCTCGCTGGCGAGCTCGACGAGCCCGGCGCCCAGCGCACCGCTGCCAGCCTCCGCCATCGCATCGCCGAAACCACCCGGCATGGCGAGCATCGCCCGGATGGTGTCGAGGTTGGCCCCGATCGACGGCAGGGCGAGGTCGGCGGCCGGCAATTCGGCCAAGCGCGGCCGTGGCTCTTCCGCACCGTCTCCCAACGGCGCCTCCAGCTTGTCGCGCACCATCGGGTCCAGCGCTTCGAGCAGGCCCTGTAGCCACGCCGGCGCAGCTGCCGTTCGCCCGTCCCGCGCGCATCGGGCCACCAGTGGATGCGGGCGCGTCCGTGGCCTTCCATGGCCGGGCCCAGCGCGATCGGCTGCGCCCGCTGCCAGGCGAGCACCATCGTGCGGAAGGCGTTTCGCGGGGCGTCGACGTCGCCTGCGCCCGCACAGACCGGCAGGGCGACTTGATCGGCGAGTGCCGGTTGAGCCGGTCGAAGGTGGCCCGCGCAACGTCGGCCGCGGCCGGAGCCGCGAGCAGGAGCAGGATCGCCAGGGCGGCGTGCGCGGGCCCTCCCTAGAGCGAGTGGAGAAAGGCGAGGAGGGCGGCGCGATCCTCGCGGGCCAGGAGGTCGGCTTCGGAAATGGCCTCGAGCAGGCCCAGGCCGATCATCGGCTGAGCGACGCGCGGGCTCAGCATGGTCGCCGGGTGGAGGGACCGTAGGCGGGCTTCGCGACCGCATAGCAGGGCTTGCGCAGGTGCACGACCTCGCCGTCGCCCAACTCGACCGGGATCTCCTCGTAGGTGATCGCCATCCGCCCCTCCGGCCGTACGCCCGGAACGGCGAAGTTCTGCAACGGGGTGCCGTAGGTCGACTCCGGGATGACGGCGCGGCGAAAGGCGGCGAGGTCCTGGGCTTCGGTGTTGCTGGCAGCGGGGACCGAAAGGCGCAGAAACATCAACACGGCTGCTTCGTCGGCGGTGAACGGCGGCGGCCGACGGGCTGACCCACAGCCGCCGGAAGAAGCCGTTGCCGACGAAGAAGTCGGCACGCGCCTCGAACGACAGGTTGGCCGAGGGCTGCGAGAAGGCGTCGCCGTCGAAGCATGTGCGGTTGGTGGCGTTGCCGCCAGGCAGTTCCTCCCACCGCTCGGGGGCGGAGAAGTCGCTGGTGGATGCCAGGATCGCCGCGCGCTGTTCGGGCGTCATCGCGAAGGTGGCGAGCGAGGCGGTGGCGAGCAGGGCGGCGACGAGAAGGTGGCGCGTCACGGATGCGCTCCACGGTCGGCAGGGGAGGGACGACGGGTTTCGGACGCCGCCGTCACGGGAAGACGGCTTCGGGGTCGTCCAGGCTGTCCGAGCCCTCGAAGGCGAGTTGGCCCGGATCCAGTGCTTCGACGATCCGCTCAAGCGTTCGGGTCTGCGCGACCAGTGCGTCGATCGCCGTCTGGAGCATGGCGTTGCCCGCTTCGTTGCCGGCCGCGAGCATCTGATCGCAGGCCATCTCGCCGCGGTCGAGGCCAGTGTCAGCCGCGGCCAGCAGGGCCACGTCGATCGTGCCGGCGTCGATGGTCTCGCCCGCCACGTTCAGCACCGGGTTGGCGACGATGTTGGTGGCGTAGAACGGATTGTCGGCGCGGGTCTCGCCGTAGAGCGGCGTCGCCTCGCAGTCGATCAGCCCCTCGTCGAGCGGCCAGGCATTCACGCGGCCCTCCCACGCATCGACGATCGGGTTGCCGAAGCGAAACACCTCGATCGCGGCCTCGAGGGTGCGGGCGCCCTCCAGGCTATCGCCGTAGTTGGCCAGCGCGATGTCGGCATAGGTGGCCGACGCCTCGGCGGCCGTTCTGGCCAGTACCGGGCCGGCGAGCGCGGTGATCGGGCCGCTCCAGGCGCCCGCGCGCAGAATCCCTGTCAGTATTACATCCTGCAACTTCAATCAAGACGATTTATTTGGTGTTTGTCCGTTTCTCGGGTGGACACGTGATTTGTCAAATCGACAATATTTGAATTGACTGGAGCAGTTCAAGTCTGTTCTTTTTTTGGGGAGGGCTTTTCAAAATTGAAAGCGGCGAAGTGGCGGAACGATTTGCCTGATGCGCGACCTG